>JAAEKY010000370.1 GCA_024227235.1 Desulfobacteraceae bacterium
GTTATAATGCCGTTTAAAGGTAAAGCCGTTTTGAAACGGTGAGCTGAAGGCCACATCAATTGCCTGCTCATAATTATTTCCATTAATAATATTAATATTGGCAACCTGGGCTGCTTGGACGGATTGATTGGAAAGCAAACCAATAGTAAAATAAGAAATCAATACGATCCATACAAAATGAATTCTTTGAATTGTTAAGTTTTTAATATTCAAAATACCCTCTCGTAATAATAATTTTTATTGCTATATAAACATCGCTCTTTGCTTTCAAAGAATTCTAACATCCGGGTCCTAAATCTTTATCGTTTGAATTTTCCTCTATAATGTCTGGGGTGCCGTCACCATCTGGACAACCAGAAGAAGTATAGGTGAGGGTGAGATATGCATATATAATGTAACCTGGTATACCTCGTGATGTATTGGCAGGACTTTCACGAAAATATATGACATATGGTTTATTATCATGATCGTTACATAAAATGTATAGAATTTTATCTTTCATCTACAGGCAAAGCAGTGATCTAAGAACTCATTCGAGCATGAAAAACAAAAGCAAATATTCTCTAATATTTTTGAGATGATAGATTAAATTTATTGGACTAAACCTGAAGAATAGCTGTCACACTAGCTGGATGACTTTCTATGGGGATTGTATTGACTGGGTTTGTAATTGTTAGATGGGATTTTAAAAAAGAAAACCATTTTCATGACAAAATGCATTATATTTTTTGATTTATTAATATTAAATTCTGATTTATTAGTCATTGTCTTTCTTTTTTTATCGTTATTGTCTGTTGCAGACGCAGATATCCACCTACGTTAATAACGTACATATCAAAATCGCAGGTCTAAAATATTTTTGGTCTATGATGTGTCCTTAATGGTGGTTAAATTCAATCGTTCAAAAAAACCAGGTCCAGTTTGTTCCGGGATTTTAAGTGTTTTAGTCAACTTTCCTTTTTTGCAGAACGGGCATGTTGAGATATCCTGGCCAGTCAATTCCAACATGAGTTCTTCTACTGATTTACGTGATAAATTATCCGGTATATTGCCCTGCCCAAGAATCTTTCGACATTTTATTATATTTCCTTTTTTGCAACGGTTTGCCATAAATCCACAATGACGAATCCGCATAAACTTTTTGGGTAGAGCATGGAGAAGAAAACGCCGGATAAATTCATTGGCATCAAGAACTATGTTTTTTTGCACATCATCATTTTTACGATCTTTATATGAAAATGTAACCGTATTATTTCCCATGTCTATGATTCGATTGTTTGAGATGGCGACTCGGTGTACATAACGTCCTAAATATTCCAGCACCTGTTCGGGACCGCCAAATGGTTGTTTCGAATAGACAACCCAGTCTTTTGAGAATAATTGCTTTTTCAATTCCCCGAACCCGGCTTTAGTTCCAATATCAGCAATCTTACCAGGGAAAATCAGGTCATGAAATGCCTCTTCCATAAGCTCCACGAACTTACCTCGAAAAACCATTGATAGCGTTTTAACCGGGAACAAAAATTTCTTTTTAGAATGTATCCATCGCTCGCCATCTTCAGAGAGATATCCGGCAGGTATCACACAGTGAAGATGAAAATGATCCAGAAGTTTTTGATTCCAGGTGTGAAGAACTGCAGTAAACCCTATTTTCCCGCCTTCCTTATACCGGGTTGGGTTCTGGGCAAATTCTTTCAAAGTTGATGATACAGCCCTAAAGAGGATATCCAGCATGATTCTTTTATTGGCAAGAGTGATCAAATTGAGCTCATGCGGCAGGGTAAATACATTATGAAAATATAAAATTGGTAGGAGTTCTGCTTGTCTTGCTTCAATCCATCTGGCTTTAGTTAGCGCCTGGCATTTAGGGCAATGACGATTCCGGCAGGAGTTGTAAGAATTTTGTTCTTTCCCGCAGGAATCGCAGACTTCAACATGACCGCCTAATGCAGCAGTTCTACAAACTACAATAGAATTCATGATTTTGTAGTGTTCCAGGGGCATAAGATGAGATTCAATGTATGCTTTGCCATATTTGCAAAAAATATCAGCCATCTCCGGTGTTTTTTTATCACTGATTGAATTAGCTGTCTTTACCATCCGGCACCTCCACAATCTTTGATCCATGCCTGTCAAATGGGCTTTTTATCTTTTTGATACCATTTGCTGTAAGGCGCAAATAAATCATGGTAGTTGAGATAGAATTATGCCCCAGAAAAGTTTTTATTGAATACAAATCAACACCATCTTCAAGAAGGTGTGTTGCAAATGAATGCCTCAGCGAATGGATACCTTTGCCAACAGTAAGTCCAGCTTTTTTCTTTGCCTTGGTAA
>JAAEKY010000371.1 GCA_024227235.1 Desulfobacteraceae bacterium
ATGAATTTTGGGAAATGAGCTGCTGCGATAATAATGGCTTTATAGCCGGTTATAGCACTCATGGATGTCAAAGGGTCCATGCGTTGTGCTCTTGAAATTCTTGGGATACCGTCCATTGTAAAAGCTGTGATGTTTCTTGCCTGCATTTTTTTTACATCTTCATGATTTGCCGGAGCAGCAGGATGTATAAAAGTAATAAGAGTTTGATTCTCTTTTAACATATCGATTTCATGTTTGTTGAACTGTTCGTTAAATAAAGGTTCCTTGACCTTCAAAATAACATCTGACTTATCATAAACCTCGGCTGCATCTTCTGCAATTTCAGCACCTGCTTTCCTGTATGCATCATCATCTGTGAATGCTCCTAAACCAGCCTTTGTTTCAACAATGACATCAAAACCAAGTTCTTTAAATTTTTCAATAGTTTCCGGAAGCGCTGCAACTCTGTTTTCCTTTTTCATTATTTCTTTAGGTATCCCAATCAACATATTTGACTCCTTATATTATTTTAAAATCCATATACTTTATTTAAAGAC
>JAAEKY010000372.1 GCA_024227235.1 Desulfobacteraceae bacterium
CCTTTTACCGGGCATGCCCCTCGTATGTCGGGGTGCTTAATGTTGGGTTTCGCATCGCTCAACCGCAACCTACGAAACCCACGCTACGCCGCTGGAAACACCATCATTCCGCCCCTGACACAGGCCGTTCTGTGTCTCAAGCTCTGATATATTCCATTAAATATATATCTTGACACTTTGGACGGAAGATATATACTTGTTGGTATATATGTTTAATTTTATAAATTGAGGTTACTATGGATACAGCTAAACTTTTTATCAATGGTCGTAGCCAAGCTGTTCGTCTACCAAAATCATATCGCTTTGAAGGAAAAGAGGTCTACGTTAAAAAAGTACCTGAAGGGGTTCTGCTTTTACCAAAAGACAACAGTATTTGGGATGTTTGGGAAAAAAATTTAAAAAAATATGATGCTCCATTCATGACGCAACGCAATCAACCCAAAAATCAGCAAAAGCGAGCAGGCCTCGATGAAATATTTGATTGATACCAATATTTGTATTTTCATCATGAACAATCATCCCTCAGAAGTTGTTCAGAAATTTAGAAATGTTGGCGTTGGGAATATTGGTATATCTTCTATAACAGTATCAGAGCTTCAGTATGGTGTTCATAAAAGTAGACGCATCAAAGAAAATACAAAAAGGCTCGAAGAGTTCCTCAGTCCATTTGAAATACTTTTTTATGGTGATAATGAATCTAAATATTATGGAAAAATCCGCAACCAACTTGAAAAGCAAGGAAATGTCATAGACCCCCTCGATTTATTAATAGCGGCTCATGCACTGAGTAATAAGCTAATATTAATTACAAATAACGAAAAAGAATTTAACCGAATAAAGTCATTAAAAGTCAAGAATTGGGTCACTAAAAACGGCACAGAACCAACCGTTTGAGTCTGACAAAAAACCTGATATCCTGCCTGATATCGAGGACATATCACATATCGGGGGACAGCATACCTATTTATTGAATTTTACCAAATGTTTGATAAGTCAAAATACATGCTAAGCTATTAACATAACACAGGAACACTTACAGGGGACTTGAACCCCATTAGTTCAGGCCCATGCCGGGCGTACATCTGTCACTTAAGAGGACCGGGAAAGGTTGGGGCTTTTTTGAAGGACATATATTATCGATATTTAAGTCCATTTGCACAGGCTTTCGGTAATCGTTTCCCGGCCTCTTAGTTTGGCGTTAGTCGGAGGATAAATCGCAAATTGGATGATAATATAGTCTTGATGTTCGCTGGTCTGATATTCTTGGTCGCCGGATTGGGTTTCCTCTTTGCACGAGCTGACAAATCAGCAAGAGAGAAAGATGAAAAGAGATTCGGGCCTTTATCGCCTTTTAATATGGGCGGCTGGTATCTATTAATGCAGAATAGGAGTGCAAAGTATATTTTCATAGTATTTTGTATATCGGTGGGGCTATTTCTTATTGTTTATAGTTTAAAATCGGTATATTGAGTGCCGAAATACGTCTAACAAATCAATCAAGCCGACTGGCGAGCACGAGCGTTTTTTCAGCCCGTAGGTCAGGTTGAGGAACGAAACCCGACAACAGATTATTTCATCCCGGTTATCCGGAAAATCCAAGTTGTTTATTGTTGTGTGAATTTCTGGATTCCCGTTTTCACGGGAATGACGCATATGCGTAGGATTTCGTCATACCCGCGAAAGCGGGTATCCAGCGATTTTGGCTCAACTTGATCTTTATAGATAACCGTATATTTCATTTTAACGAGACATGAGGAATAAAAAAGTTGTCATTTTAATACATCATTTTATCGGGTATGTCACTCGTGTGTCGGGGTGCTTAATGTTGGGTTTCGCTTCGCTCAACCGAAACCTACGAAACCCACGCTACGCCGCTGAGAACTTGCCCAATAGCCAAATAAAGACCTAACCCCTTAGCTTTTTTTCTATAGTTACCGTGGCCAGGCCCCAAATGACACCAAATGACAAATGAGAAATGAAATGAGATAGATCTATATCATCAACTGAATGGATGAAAAAATGACTCGTCATATTAACTTTATAGATAAAATATTGGGATTTATACGACAGCCTGTTTTAATGATCATTATGAGTTTGTTTATAGCAATAGTTTTAGTATTAGATAATCAAGCCAGCGCAACTCCTCCTTCGAAAATGGCCGAACTTCTTTTTAAAATAGACATGAATTGTTCGAGTGCCAAAGAAGCCACAGATATTGTTTTTAAAAACAAAGATGAAATACTTGAAAAACTGGGACAAAAATTCCAGACAATAACCGTCAGATTCAAGGCCGGAAATCCAGCAAAGCCATTTGAAGGTTCGGTTGTGGATAAAACTGCCGGACTCAATGAGGTTGAGTTTCTCTTTACGTATATGTCTGTTTCAGAATACTTGTCCAACAAGGTGATCTTTCCGTTAATGAATAGGGTTTATTTGTGTAGTGTGCCGATGGTTTTGAAAGAACATTCCTGTCTGGTGACAAAGGAAGGAAAGGTGCTGCTGAATTATTACCCGGTATTTGAAGCTGTCGCAAAAAACAAAACAGAATACGGAACCGTGATCTATTCCGATTTTACGGCCTATGTAAGCGGATCACCCGCACTTCATTTCTGGTTCTGGATCGATAACCAGGGGAATATTTATACGTTACCTAAATAATCGTTGTGATTTCTGGGGACACGATACTTAATTCCGATCAATGTCAATAATTGCGTATAGGTCAATGGCTGGGGTCACCCATTAAAGGGTAGGTCAAGAGAAAAAACAAACTTTATAATGAGGGAAAAACAAGAATTAAGGGAGGTCGATCCGCACATAACTTTGGGTTGTCATTTGAAGCAGTGCCGCTGATTGATGGTAAACCAGCATGGTCGTACCATGACCATAAAGACGACTGGGATCGCTTGGGTAAGATTGCTAACGACGTAGGCTTGGCATGGGGAGGGGACAATGCGAGATTCAAAGCATACCCCAA
>JAAEKY010000373.1 GCA_024227235.1 Desulfobacteraceae bacterium
TGATGGAATAGATCTATCCATAGCTGCACATAATCTGAATACAAATCTTGAAAGTGAATGTATTATGCCCCTATCAATTTACTTTGGGTATGATCTCTTTCCTACAGGCATATCTGGATATTGGGACCTTTATAATACAGAGACTGGTTTGTCTGAAGAAGGCCCAGAATATATTTTCCTTTTGCAGACGAAAAATGCAATTTCAGGGAATTGGCTATGTGAAGATTCCGAAGAGATTACAGGTGTTCTTAATGGTTCATCAATTTCACTTTCTTGGGAAGAAGAAAACTCCACCATAATCACGATAACAGGTACTGTTAATGACGATATAATGGATGGCAGTTTTCCAGGTGGAACTTGGTGGGCAGAGAAAAGAGTGGATGAGCCCGTTTGTAACCTTTATTTAGATGTGGCAACGCAGAATTACAACAACGAAAACTATTTTATAGGTGTGACACTTAGAAACGTTGATTTATCAACTGTATCAACTGTCAATATAACTGGGCCAAATATCGATTTTGTCTGGGGAAGTGACAATCATTATGTTGCGTTAATTTCTTCTGCACCAGTGATCGGTGATAGTTATATGGTTCATATAACATACACTGATTTGAGTGTTGAGCAAATTGAGTATATTGTTGATGGTATAAACACAAATTTTTCATATATCATGTTCCCGGCTGATGGAGGTGTGATTAATACATCGAATCCTTTATTTTCTTGGGATACTGTGACTGATATTGAAAGTTATGGAATATTGCTGAAAAATATGGATTCAAATACTAACATTTGGTACGTAGATTTTCCATCAGGAGTGAATTCAACAAATTACGATAGTGATGGCAAAGCATCAGAACCTCTTCAATATGGCGTAATGTATATGTTGTTTATTCATACTTATGATGCAAATGGTAACGAAGCCACAACACAAAGTACTTTCACCATAGAGCCATAACTTAGTTATACGGACAAGGGAAGTCTCTGAATTTTCATTTTGTGTAAAAACTTAATATTCAAATTGATTTGGATCTTTTTAGGTTTTGTTTTTTTGATAACCATTAAGGGTACCCGGAAAACATAATAGCGTTTCAGGGGATCTATCCACACTGCTTTATATTGAGAAAAAGGGATAATAAATACCCTTTGAAAAATAATTTTATGTAATGTATGCAACATAACAGATTATTTGTATTTTAATCGGTTTATAATATAAAACTTTTTATAAAATATCACATAGTTATAAAAAATAGTGTCGGTATTTATGACGGTATTATTTTTATTTAGTTCTTATAATATACTGTTTTGATGGTATATTTAGTGAAATCTAAGTGGACGCCGCCGCTATTTGATTAATTGAGCTGTCGACAATATCTATGATTCTTTTCCCCCGATGTTGTGTTTGAAGAGGTGAATTATTAATAATATTTAGAGTCTTTGTACAATAGTCAGACACAAGATATTGTGAAGTTTTAAATGTAAGCTATTGATCAAAAAAAGGGGCTGTTAAACAGCCCCCCTGATTGTTGAGATAATGGTTAAATTAAAATATTAGTTGATCGTTATCTGTTTCACTTCCTCTTTGGTGGTGTCTTTTTTAAGTGTAATTTTAAGCACGCCGTCAGTATAATCTGCCAAAACCTCGTCAGTCATGACCTCATCTGAAAGGGTAAAAGACCGTTGAAAATTTCCATATGAACGTTCTTTCCTGTAATATGTGTCCTTTTCTTCATTCTCAAATTTTCTTTCACCTTTGATGGTTAGAACCCGGTCTTCAATATTTATTGAAATATCTTCTTTTTTCATACCAGGCAGTTCAACATTGAGAATGACATTGTTTTTTTCGTTCAGAACATCTACTGCTGGATACCAGGATTTTTTAGCTTTTGTTTTTCCATCAAAAAATGAGTCATTAAAAAAATCATTAAATGCATTTGAACAAAATGCCAGTTCATTAAATGGGTTGTATCTTACAAGTTTCATGATTAATCCTCCTTTTAGAGTGTTTTCTTGTTTCATATTCATTGTCCTGCTCTCGTTAGAAACAAAATTAACCATGAAATAAAATGCGTCAAGTAAAATAATAATATTTTATTTGACGCATTACTAAAACAAATTAAAATCTAAAAGTAATGAAAGACTATTTTTTCCGACCTGCCATGATCCAGACAATCGCCCAGATTATAAAGACAGGAATGATGCCAACAGAAATATAAAGAATGTTATTTTTTTCCCAGGGTTTTAATAAAAGAGCCAGCACTAAAGGATAAATAAAGGAAAGAACAATCCCAAACCTGGCAATCACTGTAAGCTTTTTTATTTCTGTAGAGGTGGTTATCTTTTTGTTGGACGATTCCCCTTTAAACAGTCTTGGTAGAATCAAAATACAAGCAATCAACAGTACTAAAACAAGAATTTCACTTATCCCGGTCAAGAGCGACTCCCTTAATTATTCATCCCCGGAACAATTATTCTGGATTGATCGGCTTGCTTTTGTTTTTCCTGTTGTTCCTGCATCTTTTTAAAACTTTCAACCACTTTCTGGGTTTCAGCTTCCATTGCCTTTGGGAATAAATCCATGGCCTCTTCAATTGTTTTGGCCTCTAATTTAGATTGAATAGGGATAGGGCCTTGAGGGGTTGTAAGCTGTGTCATCCCCAGAAAAATTGGTTCACGGGTGCTGTCATCTGTGCCATCAACAAGAACCGGTGTTAGTTTTTTAATATTTGCAATCCGAAGATCGGTAATCGCCTCTTCACGATAAAGATTTTTTTTATCCACTGTAAAATCGAGGCCGCCAGGTTGTCCGCCGTTGCTATTCATAGTCTATCTCCAGTCTTATTGATTTATAAAAAAAGAATTCTGATGTTTTACCAGAATTCCTTGCCTTTGTTTAGCGTGTTTGCACAATGAGTGCAAGGAAAGATTCATTCTACAGGAACTAAATAAGTTGATGAATAAATTTAGTCATAATCGTTAATACTTTTTCAGGCTGTTCAAGGTGTGGAGAATGTTTACAGTCATCTATCAGGCAGGTTTTAATCCGTTTTACTCTATAATTAATGGAATCCATTTGTTTTTTTGTGCCATACTGATCGTTACTGCCTTGAATTGCAACCATGGGTACTTGGATATTGTTTAAATATTTTTCAATATTCCAGTTTATAAATTTAGGGTTCAGCCAGACATCATTCCATCCTCTAAAAGCATTTTCAGTATTTTTGCCATGATACTTTTCAAGACCTTGCTTTAAATCAGATTGCTCATAATTGATTTTTGCATCTTGGATGCAATCCACCGTAATTTGTTCACAAAACACATGGGCCGCTTCTGTGATCACTCCTTTCAGGCCATTAGCATGAGGGCTGCCGGCAAATATAATTGAAATGGACCCGCCGTCTGAATGACCCACTAAGATGTAGTTGGTGATCTGAGTGAGTTTTAAAATGTTCGGCAGAATTTTTAATGCTTCTGTGTGCATAAAATTAAGTTTCCATGGGGTAGGGCAGGGATCAGAATAGCCATACCCAAATCGAGAATAAACCAAGGCGGGGCAACCGGATTGTTGGGATACCAATTCAGGGAAATCTTTCCACATCCTTGTGCACCCGAGACCCTCATGTAAAAAGATCAGGGTGGGATAATTTTTTTTCCCTTGTTTGTGCCACTGCACTTCAATTTTTTTAGAACCAATTTTTAGAAAGTCTGTCAACTTTAGGCGTCTTTTAAAAAAATTTTAATTAGTCATTAACCTATTGTAAGCATCCTGAATTTCAATAAATTTTTCATTAGCAAGGTCTGAAAATTCTTCACCCAAATGAGACAGCTTATCAGGATGGTATTTTTGTATGGCCTTTTTATACGCGATTTTAATTTCCTTTTTTGATGCATTGGGTTTAATCCCAAGTATTTCATAGGGTGTTTTAGGAATATTTTGCGAGAATGTTTTTTTATCGGTTGAGGCGGACGTTTGCCTGTCATTTCGTTTTGATGTAAAATTTTTAGTATTCCGTTCAGAACTCTGTTTAAATGAATTGGGTCGTTTATACAGAAAATTTGGTAATTTTCCATACTTAATAAAATATAGAATGATACCGATAACCGCACCATCATCAATCCAGCCTATGTATGGCAATAATAAATCCGGAATAATATCAAAAGGACTGATTAAATATGCCAATCCTATGAAGATTAAAATTGTCTTAAGGTATAGGCTCAACGGGTTATTTCCTGTTTAATACATCTATCATGGTGTATAATTTTTTAGTGCCTTTTGCTTTATTTAATTTTTCATTAAGAAATAAAACAGCCTCAAACGTACCGCTGGCATAAATATCCCTGCCATTGATATTATGTTTAAATTCAAACAGAGCTGAACCGTCTTTTGCTTTTAAGGTATATGTATGCCAACCGTGTCCGGTTAAATGCTCTTTTGGAATACCCCATTGTTTTTCTTGAATATCAGGATCTCTAATCATCTGGATATCATCAACGTTGAAATCAGCCCCTAATTTGTTAAAATAGCCTACCATTGCCTTTGCTGTTCCAGATGTATCTGCTTTTCCATTTTGATGACTTTCTACTACATCAAGGCTGTATCCATTAAAAAGGTCGGGAAATGTGGTTGCTGCATATTCCATCATGGCCTGGAATCCGACAATTTGCTTGGCCATATTCGGAGCAATTACAGCCGGTGTTGGAGAACTTTTCACGACCTGTTCCAATTGCTCTCGGTCTCCGCCTGTTGTGCCCATGACGAAAGGGATCTTGTGTTGGGTGTAAAAGAGTGCATTAGAGTTAACAGCTGTCGGATGCGTATAATCAATGGCTATAAATGAGGTGAATTGGGATTTAATCTGAATGATTTTTTCTTCCCTGATATCTGGTTTTACAAGCTCAAAAATGGTGGTATCAAGAGGGGTTGAATCTTCTTCAATTTCCTGCCCTGTAAGTGAAAAAGGGATAATATTAAATCGATTATCATTCATCGCAAATTGAGCCATTATTTTTGCAACATTTCCTGGCAGGCCGTTCACCATAATGTTTATTTTTTCCATTCTTAACACCTCCTTTATATGGTTTGAATCAGGGTACCTAATTTAGGAATTTTCTGTGTATTCAAACTCAAAATGATACTTTTTAAAGATTTTACAGCATTGGGAATATAGCGTTCAAATCCTGTTTTCTTTTTTATTTTACTTAAAAATCCAAATGCGCCAAGACATTGTAAGTTTCTTGTTAAGCAGCAATAATGAAAATTTTCAATAAAATTGTTTTTCTCTTTATTGCTTAATGTTAACGCGTTTGCGCAATAGTGTAAAAGATCATTTTTTAAATGATCGTTTAAGTTAACATAGGGGTCGATTAACAAGGATGCAAGATCATATTGCAATGGGCCGATTCTTGCAGATTGAAAATCTATAAAATAGGGCTGATAATTTTTTATCATAATATTTCTGGACTGCATATCACGATGCATTAAGCCAGTAAATCCAAATTTTAATGCTTTATCAGCAATATATTCAAATTCATTGAGCAACCTGTCAAATGAAGCGTGTTTGTTTAAATATCCCTTATTTAAATATCCATGGATAAATGCGTCTATAAAATAACGGCATTCTTTTTCAATTATCAGTTCTTTTGAATAGGTATTCGTTTGACAGGTCCATTTTTTATTAAATCCCTGATAGCCTTTGATGGAAAAATCAATGAGAAGATCAATTACCTTTTTATATGTTTTTAAAGTGAATGTATCATTGTTTTTTTGTTTGATATAAGTTTCAAGATGATTATCACCAAGGTCATCCAGGATAACCATTCCTGAAAGTGCGTCATGATTAAGTATGCGAGGTACTGGAATATTTTTTGAATATAGATGACTTCCAATATGAACAAAGGCGTTAAGCTGCGATCGTTGATCGCTTTTTGGCATGCAAATATCATGATCGGAAATAATATAGCTTTGATCCTCTAATACGACTCGATACCATTTTCTGTCCGATCCATCTCCAGCAAGCTTATGAATTTTAATATTTTTAATTTTGTCTTGCTCTACATTGAACTGGGATGCAGCCAATTGACGAAGAGAGGTCATGGAATACGATTTAATTGTGCCTATATCCGACCAGAAAATATTTTTTTCAACATAGGCTTTCACCTGTTTTTTCCGGGTAAGTGATTGATACACTTCTATGCTCGAAAATACTTTTTTAACAGGAAAATAATCATAGATTTGAGGAGATAATACCTGGATCCCAGTAAATGCAAGACTATTTTTTTTTGAATCAAAATTTTTAATATATCCGTGTTCATCGATTCTTATTTTATTGAAGGCTTCATAATCATGGAGAACAAGCGTAGCCAATGCTTTTGTTCTTTTATGCGTATCATAAACCTTCATCAAGTCAATATTTGAAATGATATCAGAATTAACCACAAAAAAAGTATGGGCGTCTAAAAATGGTTGGGCGTTGGCAATCGCACCACCCGTATCAAGAATATCTGGCTCATAAATCGTTTGAATATCAATGTCATAACTTTTTTGTTTAATAAAGCTGTCTATTTGTTCATGAAGATGATGCGTATTGATCAGGATTTGTTCGCATCCAATATTCATTAGATTTTGAATGGTATGCTCTAATATGGGTATAGCCTTAAGTGTGAACAAGGGCTTAGGAATTTGTGAGGTATAAGGTAAAAGCCTTGTACCAAATCCTGCTGATAAAATCAGTGCTTTCATAAGGGCTCTCTAAAATAACTTCACATTTTACGTGTAACCTTTAGGTTATGCATCTCATTTTCAGGCCGCCTTTGGCTGCTCCTCAATAACGAACTCCTCGAAATAGATAAAGGCTCGCTCAAAAGTTAAGAATTGATTAAACGAATTAATCGATCAAGTATATTCTTATAATATTCAAGCTGTGTATGATCCTGTGATCCTGTAACCCCATTTTTGGTGTAATAGCTGGCGGCATTTTTATAATTAATCTGAGATAAAGATTCTTTTAATGCAATAATTTTTGTTTTATAAAGCTTTGAGCCGATAGAATGAATTTTTTTAACCCTATCTTTTGGTTTATGTTTGTCAGCCTTATATTTTTCGAAATAAAGAAGTGTTGTTTTATAAGATTCAAAAAAGGGCTGTAAAAAAGCGGCAAACCATTTAAGTTGCCTTAAACCCTGGGAAGTGATTCTATATGTATCAGGCCCAGATGTGTCCGGAACAAGTATCCCTTCATTCAAAAATCCTTTGATACAAATTGAAATATCTTCTTCACAGGTGGTTTCTTCATCAAAGAAAAATTCATCTGTAAACAGTTTTTCAAGAAATTTATAGCGGATAACAAGGTCGGAAGAAGAAAATCGAAATCTATCAAGTTCAAGAATGGCCACTGCCGTATAAGCAAAGTTGGAAAAAAAGGAAATTACAGAATTTTTATAATAATCTAAAATAGCACGTTTGTTTGCTTTTATAATAAAGACGGTATTATCTGTAATGTCTTTATCATCCTCGTCACCCAATTCAATAAAGTTCCTTGAAATAAATCGGTTGATAACTGCGTTCAACGTATTCTCTGGATCAATCAAAAGCGTATCTGAGAGATCAGCTTTCATAAAGTTCAACATATTCATATATATATTGACTCTTGCGATCATTTGTTTTTTTGTAAAACTGTTTTTTGAACAATTTAATGCAGCACTGGCAATGATACCATGGGGTGTGGCAACCGCATTGGTATTGATCGAATTTATCAACTTATATCCAAAGCTTTTTACAAACTGGATGTATTCGTCATTTGATGTTTTGGTAAGATCTATATTTTTTCCCTTGATATAATCTTTAATGGATAGAGGGTCATTAAATTTCATATACACTTTCCCATATTTTTTCTTTAAAAATTTTCGGGCATGGATCAATCCTTTTAATGTTTCCGGATTCTTTTTACCGCCTTCAATTTCTTTTAGATATGCATCTTCTTCAAGGACTCTGTCGTAACCAATGTATATCGGTACAAAATGTAGATCCTTGCAGGCACCATTCAGATAAGCACTTATCAGCATTGCCAGTCCGCCTGGCTTTGGTGCTAGAAGTTTACCTGTTCTGCTTCTTCCTCCCTCGATGAAAATTTTAATATTAAACCCTTCATACAAAAGCTTTTCTAAATATGCAGCGAAAATTTTAGCATAAAGTGGCGCTCCCTGAAACGTTCGCCTAAGAAAAAATGCTCCAGCCCTTCTGAAGATTGGCCCTAAAGGAAAAAAAGCCAGGTTTTTACCCGCTGCAATATGAGGGCAGGGCATGTTGTTTATGAACATGACATAGGGTAGCAAAAGATAATCCAAGTGACTTTTATGACAGGGTACCAGGACAAGAGGGGCGTCTGTTGACTTTTCTCTCATTCGATTGATTTCATCCTGATTAAGGATCAGATCTTCAAAAATATTTTTAAACACCCATGCTAACAGCAATCTGGCCAAGTTGATAACTTGTAAGTTATAGTTTGCAGCAATCTCCTTAATATATCCGGCAGCTTTTTTATGGGTTTTGCTTAGGGGTAGATTGTTTTCTGATGCATATTCAGCAAGGTATTCACGTAAAGATTTCCGTGTTAAAATATCTTCAGTCATTTCCTGCCTTGATTTTAAGATAGGACCTGTAATACTTCTTCTTTGCCTGTTAAGGATATCAACAATATGTTTTCGCAAACGATGCGTTTGAAATTCTGAATCAAGTTGTTCGATTTCAGGCCGTGAAAGAAAATCTTTTAGGTTTACCGGCTTTGCAAGTTCAACCCTGATTTTTTCCGGTTGTCTTAATAGGATAAAAATACGTTTAATCAATCCTGGCTTCTCGTGCGTCCCAAAAATGATATCGGCAATCCCCGGGTCTTTTCTCATCGGTTTTGTTACATAAATAATATCTTCGGGAATAATCAAGACAGATTTATCAATACCTTTTTGAAGCTCTATTAAAAGATAAAGAGGGTCTGGGGTTGATTTAATAAATCGTTTGTAGAAATCATCTTCTTCAATCAGGCAAACAAATCCAGATCGACCCTTGAGTAATTCTTTTGTTGCATAACCGGTTGTGTAAGCATCTTTGAAATGGAATCGATGCACAAAGTGATCTATATGGCAAAAAAAGATTCGAAATAGTCGTTTTACAGGCAAAAGGAAAAAAAATCTGAAATCAAATCCTATCTGAGGATAGGGCAATTCATGAGATTTAAGTTTGGTATGATAATATAAAAAATCGAGAATTCTTTTATTTTTAGATGCATATACAACAATGCTGTCCTTTTTAATATTTTTAATTTTTTCGATATTGTGGTCATCAAAATTAATCTTATTGATTAATCGTCTTATAAGCTTTTTAATAAAATAGCCTGAATTGCCGGGATAAAAGCACAAAAAGTAATCATACGTATTGCCCAGCATGCAATCAATCATATTGCGAAGCTTAAGCCGCAAAGATTTAAAACGGTCTTTAAGCTTTTGAAATGATGTCATTATTTTTCCTTTAAAGGATATTTGTCTAAATGATTTGAACCTTAATTAACTATCAAAGGTTTGGTGGAATGGCAATCTTAAAATGGCCTTGATAAAAACAAAGGCTTATGTTATTTTTTTTCATTCTATGTTGACAATTTCTATATTTGTTTAATTGTAAGTTAATAATTAGTTATTTGAATATAAATTTTAGGAGGTCCTTCTTTATGAAAACGTTAATTGGTGGAGCTATAGCAGTTCTTCTTGGTGTTGTTGGGTTAGCTGTTTGGGTAAATGAATTTTTAGAACTTTTGGCCGGATGCATTCCTCCGGTCCTTCTTTTAGGTGGTGGTCTTGCTCTTTATCTTGGATTTGATGAACTCAAAGACACATGGAAGAATGACGAAGGCGTTGATGCACCGTCACCCCAGGCTGACAAAACTAAAATTGAGGAACTTGAAAAAGAAATAGATAACTTGAAAAAAGAAAAATAAAGAAATAAAACATTAACAAAGGGGCCTGGTTTTTTTAAGCCAGGCCCTTTTTAATAGCAGAGGTTGCAAGAAAATCTGCCACCTCATTTTCTTTAATCCCTGCATGACCTTTTACCTTAATAAACGCTAAATTAGAAAATTTATTCATTAACTCTTTAATTTCAAAAACCAATTCTTGGTTTTTTTTGGGTTTCCAGTTCTTGGTCAGCAAACCAATAGAATAGCTTGAGTCAGAAAAAATACGAACAGGCAAATCGACTCGTTTAAGCTCTTCTAAAGCCACTTTTATTGCTGTAAGCTCTGCAATATTATTGGTGCCAGTGCCAATATATTTTGAGATTTCTTTTTTATTTTTGCCATAGATCAAAAGGACCCCAATCCCAGCAGGGCCAGGATTCCCTGATGAAGCCCCATCTGTATATATTTTGATACAATTTTCAGGTAAATTAGTTTCGGCATCTTGTTTTTTGGTTTGTTTTTTACTCTTTGATTTTTTAGCTTTCTTTTGAGCTGGAATTGCCTGGTCTTCAGGTTTTAAACTCTCTGGTTTGACTTTATACTCATAATTTTGTTTTAAATTATATTTAATTAAAACCATTCCTTTTTCAATCAAAAAATTATCTGTAGCATCAGTTTGAGCCCATACTTTGTTACCTTTAAAGCTCATTCTTTTCCATGAGGATTCTTTATCTTGTTCATTCATATAAATGATACTTTCCTGAAAGGGATTTAAAATCAATAAGTTCTTTTTGCCATTCATCTGAAAGCATTGTCAGATTCTCTAAATTTGTTAACTTTTTTCGAAGTGTCTTACTACCTAATATCAAATCAATAGGTGCCTTTTTATATTCATATTCATATGGGGGGTCTGTAAATTTGAAATTATCTCCATGATATTTAATCAATAATTGCATTAATAATAAAGATGTATAATAGGGTCTATACTTTTCTTTTGAAGTGATATGAATCTGAAATCCTCTACAGGAAGTTTTACACCATTTACCTGATGTTGGTTCAAAATTAACCGGACGAAGGAAAGCTCCATCGATTAATTTGTCTGCTTTGGCTTTTATTTTCTCAGGGTCAAGAAAAGGGGCACCAAATTGCTCAAATGGCAATGTGGTACCACGGCCTTCAGAGATGTTTGTCCCCTCAAAAATAACCTGTCCCGGATAAACCATGCACGATTGAGGTGTCGGTAAATTGGGTGATGGGGCAATCCAGGCAAGTTGTGTATCCTGCCAATACATGTGGCGTTTCCACCCTGTCATTGGAATGATTGTCAAATCACATTCTATTTTAAATTCTTGGTTAAAGAATTGTGAAATTTCCCCAATGGTTAACCCATGACGCATTGGAATGGGGAATCTTCCAACAAAAGAGGCATATTCTTTTGAAAGAATATTACCTTCAACTTGTATTCCGCCGATAGGGTTTGGACGGTCAAGAATGATAACCTGTTTGTTTAGTTCTGCTGCAACTTCGAGACAATAAGACAGGGTATAAATAAACGTATACACACGGGTTCCAACATCCTGAATATCAATAAGAAGCACATCTATTTGATCAAACATTTTCTGGGTGGGGATTCGTGTATCATTATATAGACTGTACACTGGGATATTGAATTCAGGCTCTATAAAATGGTCGGATTCAATCATATTGTCTTGTTTCTCAGCATAAAATCCATGTTGCGGAGAAAATAAGGCCTTAAGTTGGCCAGGGAAAAAGTTATGAATCAATTTAGATGCATGATTGAACTTGTTATCAACAGAAGCGGGATTAGATAATAGCCCCAGTCGTTTTCCTTTAAGAATATCTGTTGGATTTCCAATTAAGTTCTCAAGTCCTATAGTTACACGTTTTTTCATATATGTCCTTCTACTTAGTGTTTGAACGAGAACTCACCCATCTGCTGCGTTGCTTCAAAATCTTGAAATCCTCATGTACAGTAGTACACTCCGGTTTCAAGATTTCTTGCGCCTTGCATATGGGCAACTTTTCGCCCAAACACGAGTTCTCGGTCAGGCACTACTTGGTTATTGTCTTGAAGTCTTATACCAGTTATCATAGTTATTGACAAAATTTCAAATCCTAACTATTTATTATTCTTTTCATTATTAAGGATCATCAGCTTATGAAATTTAAAATCAGTGATCAAATATCGGCGATTAAACCCTATGAACCCGGAAAACCTTTAAAGGAAATACAAAGAGAATATAATATTTCTAATGCAATTAAACTGGCTTCAAATGAAAACCCCATTGGCTTTTCGCCCAAAGTTTATGATGCAGTTACCAAAAATATGAAAGATATGAATCGGTACCCAGAGTCTTCTGCACCAGTTTTAACTAACAAACTTGCTAAAAAATTTGATATTTCCACCAAAAATATTGTTATCGGTAATGGCTCAGATGATATTATAGCACTTTTAGCACATGGATTTTTAAATCCTGAAGATGAGGCATTAATGCCATTGCCATCATTTTTAATGTATGAGATTAGTGTCAAGACTGCTAAAGGTAAGCCAGTGATGGTCCCTTTAACAGATTTTTCTACTAATCTTGAAGGACTTATTCATAAAATTACATCAAAAACAAAATTGATTTTTATTACCAATCCGTTTAATCCTACCGGCAGTACGATATCTAACGATGAATTTATGAATTTTTCAAGGAAAGTGCCTGATGATGTTATCATTGTAGTGGATGAAGCCTATATTGAATTTGTTAGAGACAAAACTGTTTACAACTCTTTGCAAAAGCCCTTACAAGATCCAAGAATCGTCACCTTAAGAACATTTTCTAAGGCATATGGACTTGCCGGTTTCAGGGTAGGGTATGGCGTTATGGATCCTGATATTGCTCAAATTTTGAATAGAATCAGACAACCATTTAATGTGAACACACTTGCCCAGGCAGCAGCAGTTGCCTCTCTTGATGATGAAGCGTTTTTAAATAAAAGTATTCAGACTACCCATGATGGTTTGGATTTTTTATTCAAAGCGCTTTCCCAATTTGATATTAATTGTTTGCCAACTCAAAGTAATTTTTTAATGCTGGATCTTAAAACAGATGCAACAATTGTATTTGAAAAAATGTTAAAATTAGGCGTTATTGTGCGATCAATGAAATCTTATGGATTTGATACATTTTTGCGTATAAATACCGGCACACCACAAGAAAACATCGCATTTATTAACGCGTTAAAAAAAGTACTGAATAACTAAGGATATCGCCATATGAATACAAGAATTATTACTATTGATGGTCCGGCTGGAGCAGGAAAAACCACTGTAAGTAAATGCTTGTCGCAAAAACTTGGATGTGTATACGTGGATACAGGCGCTTTATACAGGGGCGTTGCTTATGAAATTCAACAACAAAAAATTGATTGGGAAAATGATATAGCTCTTGAAGCTTTTTTAAAGGACATTGACCTTAATTTTGTTATGGAGAATGACACGTTTGTATTAACGTCATCAGGCAAGGATATTACTAAATTCATACGGACGCCTGAAATATCTATGTTAGCGTCATCTTCTTCTGCTATACCTCAAGTTAGAGCTGCTTTGCTTGATATCCAAAGAAATATTGCAAAAACAAAAGATGCTGTTTTTGAAGGAAGAGATATGGGAACCGTTGTTTTCCCTGGTGCTTCAGTTAAGTTTTTTCTTTTTGCGGATTTAAGTATTCGGGCAGAAAGGCGATTTGATGAAATGCCGGAGAAAACTAAAGATATTCGTAAGGTTAAAAATGAGATGAAGATTCGAGATAATAATGATTCTCACAGAAAAACAGCTCCGCTTAAACCTGCAGACGATGCGATTGAAATTGATTCGACTTTGTTGACCATTGAACAGGTTGTTAACAAAATGATTGGGTTTATTGAAAAAGCTTGAAACACCTCATAATTCTATTGATTTTCCTTTTTTTTTTTGTTATAAAGGCAAATTGTACTCGTTTATATTTCAATCTTGTGGATGAGTATAAAAAATACGATTAGGGGGAATAATATTAATGAATGACATTACTGAAGAAAACGAAAATCAAAAAATGAATACTGAAACCTTAGAGAAAGAAGAACCAACGGTAGAGGAAGAAGCTACAGTAGAAGAACCAACGGTAGAGGAAGAAGCTACAGTAGAAGAACCAACGGTAGAGGAAGAAAAAGCCACTCCGGAAGTAGCCACAATACCTGAAATTACAGGCGAAGAAACAATGGAAGAGCTTCTGGACATTTATGAGTCCAGTCTTTCAAAATTTGAAGAAGGTCAGGTAGTAACCGGAACGGTTATATCCGTCGGCAGGGACACGGTTCTTGTAGACGTTGGATATAAATCTGAAGGACAGATCTCTATTCGGGAATTCATGAACGAGGAAGGCATTGTCAATGTTAATGTTGACGATCAATTTGAAGTAATGATTGAGGTCTGGGATGAAGAAGAAGAAACCGTTCTTTTATCCCATGAAAAAGCCAAAAAAGTTAAAGTTTGGGATAAAATTAAAGAGATTTACGATGCAGATGAAACCATAGAGGGTGTCATTACCAGTCGAGTAAAAGGTGGTTTCTCAGTAGATATCGGATTGCTTGGATTCCTTCCAGGATCACAGGCAGATCTCAGACCTATCCGCAACATGGATGAAATGGTAAATAAGACCTATACATTCAAAATTCTCAAATACAACAAAAAGAGAAACAATATCGTTCTTTCAAGAAGAGTTCTTCTTGAAGCCGAGCGTGATACACTCAGAAGCAGCACGCTTGAAGCTATTGAAGATGGCAAAGTCATGGAAGGTATTGTTAAAAATATTACAGAATATGGCGTGTTTGTCGACCTGGGTGGTGTAGATGGACTTCTTCATATTACTGATATTTCCTGGGGCAGGGTTAAACATCCGTCAGAACTTTTTTCTGTAGGCGATCAAATTAATGTTAAGATTCTTTCCTTTGATTTTGAAAAAGAAAGAGTATCTCTTGGCATGAAACAATTAACACCTGATCCATGGACAACCGCCGTTGAAAAATATCCAGTTGAATCAAAAATTATGGGTAAGGTTGTCAGCCTTACAGATTACGGTGCATTTATAGAACTGGAAGAAGGTGTTGAAGGACTCATTCATGTATCAGAAATGTCATGGACACGAAAAGTCCGTCACCCATCTCAGATGGTAACAGTGGGTGAAGAAATCGAAGCTGTTGTTCTTGATCTGAAACCAGACAATAGAAGAATTTCGTTAGGTATCAAACAAACAGTTGATAATCCCTGGGAAGTTATTTCACAAAAATACCCGGTTGGCACTATCATTGAAGGTAAAATTAAAAATATTACCGAATTTGGTCTTTTCATTGGAATTGATGATGATATTGATGGTCTTGTTCATATCTCTGATATCTCCTGGACAAAAAGAATCAAACATCCCTCTGAAGTCTATAAGAAAAATGATACAATTCAAGCTGTTGTCCTTGATATTGATAAAGGCAATGAACGATTTTCTTTGGGTATCAAACAAACTCAGGCTGATCCATGGGAATCTGTTAGTCAACGGTATGAAGTGGGTAAAGAAATCTCCGGTATTATAACTAATTTAACTGACTTTGGTGTTTTTGTAGAGCTTGAAGAAGGCATTGAAGGTCTTGTTCATGTTTCTGAAATTAGCAAAGAAAATGTTAAAAGTCCGAAAGAAAAATATCAGATCGGAGAAACCATTACAGCTAAAGTAATGAATATCAACTCTGAAGAAAGACGTATCGGTCTTTCTATTAAACGCCTTGAAGACGACGATGATGATAAATATCTTGAAGAATTTGCTAAAAACATGAAACCTGCAACATCATCTTTTGGTGAAATCCTGAGAAACAATATTCAGGAGCAGATTGAAGCAAAGAAAACACAAGAAGCTCCAGTAGCTGAGGAAGCTCCAGTTGAGGAAGCTCCAGTTGAGGAAGCTCCAGTTGAGGAAGCTCCTGAAGCTGAAGTAGCTGAAGAAACTCCAGAAGCTGAAGAAGAAGTTCAGGAGACTCAAGATGAGGAAACAAAAGACGCTGATAAATCTGAAAAAGAATAACGCAATACCATCGGTATTGTTTTTTAAGTAATATTAAGTATATGTGGGCCAGACAATTTGAATTGTTCTGGCCCATTTTTTTAATAATTTTTAATTAGGATATATATATGTTTTCCAGAAGACATCCATTTCTATTTTTTTTAATGATTTTTTTTAGTTGTACAACCCTTGTATTTTTAGGATTTGTTGTTCTTGTCTCTGTGGGTTCAAAAATGATGAACACACAATTTACACAACAATACTCATCTTCAAAAGGCAATATTGGTATCATTGAAATTAACGGAATAATCCTATCTTCAAAAAAAATTATTCAAGATATTCAAACTTTTCGTGATAACGATAATATTAAAGCCATCATTCTAAGAATTGATTCTCCTGGAGGCGGTATAGGGCCTTCTCAGGAAATTTACCGAGAAGTTATGAAAATCCGCTCAAATAAAAAGATAATCACTTCCATGGCATCCGTTGCAGCTTCTGGTGGATATTATATTGCATCTGCAACAAATGGAATCGTGGCCAATCCTGGCACTCTTACCGGTAGTATTGGTGTGATCATGGAATATGCCAATATTATGGAAATTGCAAAAAAAATAGGCATTTCCCCAGTCGTGATTAAAAGTGGAGAGTTTAAGGATATGGGATCTCCTTTAAGAGAGCTTAAAGACTCAGAAAAAGAGATTTTTCAAGATTTGGTAGATGAACTTCATCTTCAATTTGTGAATGATGCAGCAAAGGCAAGAAATATTAATATTAAAACTATGGCATCTCTTGCAGACGGAAGAGTTTATACTGGACAAAGAGCACTAAAATTGAAGCTAATTGACCGTTTAGGAAATCTTGATGATGCCATCCAATGGGCAGGGGAACTTGCTGATATACAAGGTAAATTAAAGCCTGTATATCCTAAAGAAGATAAAATATCCTTTATTAAGAAATTAGCAGATACCTTACTCAAAGATATCAACATCTCCGGCACCGTAACGGATAATCTCAGGTATATCATCAATTAGAGATACGACACTTGAGGGTGACCCTAAAACAGGTCCGCCATCAATTACTACATCAATGGTTTTGATAAAGTGATCATGAAGCAGTGATGGATTTTCAAAAATTTGTCCATCAGGATGGGTCGCGCTAGTTGAAATGATAGGATGACCGAGCTCTTTAGCCAATGACAAGGCTATCTTATTATCTGGAACTCTTATCCCGGCTGTCCTTCTTTTGGTCAGCATCATTTTAGGAACCAGTTTGGAACCTGATAAAATAAAGGTATAAGGGCCAGGTAATAACCTTTTCATATGCCTATAGGCCATATTAGAAACTTTGGCATACTTAGAGATGTTTTTTAGGTCAGGGCAGATAAAACTAAATGGTTTGGTCTTTTTTCGTTGTTTTAGGGTGTAAATTTTTTCTATGGCTTTTTTATTCATAATATCACAACCAATCCCATAGAATGTATCGGTTGGGTATGCAATAATCCCCCCCTTTTTAATAATATCTATGACTCTTTCAATCTGGCGAGCCTGAGGATTATGTGGATTAATTTTTAGCAGCATAAAGTCTTTTTTTAATTCGTTACCTGCGTTTATATTTCATCAATAAAGTTAAATACAAAAATCACAAAAGACAAATTAGCGATAAAAATCAGTTCTGTCAATCGAATCGTGTCCTGAGTCTATATTTTTAGGAAATATGGTTTCATTTAATTAGAGAAAACAGATGCCAAAAGATTGTTTTTTGATATTTATTTGATATCATATTGAAAATAAATTCATATTCTGACTATAAGTACGTATCTATAACATAATTAATATTTAGATCTTTCTAAGGTGAATAAATGAAATCAGAGGAAAAACAACCCGTTATTCAGGATTCACAAGCTCAAGAAAAATCAACCAAACAAAAATATAAAGAAAGTCGATTGGCCCAAAAACGGCTGAATATACTTCTTAACTTCCTTCCAGACCCTGTATTTGCAATTAATATTGACAATAAAGTTGAATTTATTAATCCGGCATTTGAAAGAACCTTTGGATGGACACTCGAAGAAGTAAAAGGTGAAAATATTAAATTTATTCCTGATCATTTGATTGAACAGGCAAAACAAGGAACACGGTTGCTATACGAAAATCAAGCCGTTCTCGATTTTGAAACCCAGAGATACACAAAAGACGGCAGGATTCTAGATATATTGATTAATGGATCAATATTATATGATGAACATAATCAACCTGCTGGACAAGCTTTGATCTTAAGGGATATGACAGTTGAAAAACGCATGGCAAAAAGCAATCAAATCATGTTCAAAATCTCCAAGGCATTGCATCATTATCAAAAATTAGGTGATCTTATTGCAGTCATTAACGAAGAGATAAAGAAATTATTATCTGTTGAAGGGGCATTTATTTTAATGGCAGATACCCATAAAGATCAATTGTATTTTTATTCTGCTAACTATCGAGATATAGAATCAGAAAAAAAGTTCAAGAAAATCAGATTTTCAGCGGATCAGGGAGTTTCAGGACAAGTATATAAAACCGGAAACCCCTTGATAATTTCAGATGTTAACAAATGCTCTTTTTTTTTGCGACGGGTAGATGATGAAACTGATCTTGTAACCAGGAATATCCTTTCTGTACCCATTAAACTTAAAGACAATACCATCGGTGTATTTGTTGTTGTTAATAAAAATTATGGTAATTTTGATGATACAGATTCTGAACTATTAAGCATGGTAGCCAGTACCATTGCATTACCGATTGAAAACACCAGGATACATGAGGAATTAAGGAAATCTTATAAAGAGCTTAAAACCTTGAACCATGCTAAAACTAAAGTGATTAATCATCTTGCCCATGAACTTAAAACGCCTGTTTCAGTCTTAAGTGCTTCTATGGTGTTATTATCAAAAAAATTGAACGCCGCTGGATTTGAAAATGATGCCATAAAAAGAATTCTTACAAGAGGGCAAAAAAATCTAAATAGAATTCTTGATATACAATATGAAGTTGAAGACCTTTTAAGGAAAAAAGATTTTAAAGCGTATAATCTTTTAACCAAGCTTCTTGATGCATGCAAAGATGAACTCATCACCCTTATAGAAAGCCAAACGGAAAATAAAGACATAATAGATAAGGTACACGAAACAATAAAAAGTATTTTCGGCCCCAATAAAATTGAATCAAAAACTATACGTTTAGATGAATATTTAAAAAAGCAAATAGAGAAACTTCACCCAAAATACAAGCACCGTAACTGTAAATTAACACTTAAGATGGATAAAAATAATAGTGTTTACATACCAATGCAAATTCTTGATACCATCATAACCGGCATCATCCGGAATGCATTTGAGTACACTCCGGATGGCAGTAAAATTGAAGTTTCTTTGAAAAACAAAAATAA
>JAAEKY010000374.1 GCA_024227235.1 Desulfobacteraceae bacterium
CGGGTCTAATTCATCTGAATTCATTAGACTGTCGATATCATCCTGAGAAAGCTCGCCTAACTCATCTTCAGAATCATCTATATCTTGTGAATCGTCCGGGTCTGATTCATCTGAATTCATTAGACTGTCGATATCATCCTGAGAAAGCTCCCCTAATTCTTCAACTTCTTCACCAGCGGTATCGTCTGATACGTTATCTTCTGCCTCTTCAATTGGAGAAGAATCTAAAAGTTTATCAATATCATCCTGAGAAATTAAGCTGTCTTCTTCTGTAGTTGGATCAGACATTTGATGACCTCTTTTAATTAAAGTAATCTTGAAGTCTGGCTTTTAGCTTGACCAGAATCGCTGTATGAATCTGGCATATACGCGACTCAGTCAATGTAAGGACTTCACCAATTTCTTTTAGCGTCAATTCGTCAAAATAATAAAGTGACACCACTATTTGTTCTTTTTTGCTCAATGTTTTTATAGCTTGAGCCAGAATAAATTTAAATTCCTCCTTATCAAAAGAATCGGCAGGATTATCGCATCCTTTAATTCCAGACTGAAATCTTGTTTTCGAATATGTGTCATTTTTCTTAGTTTTAATAAATTCATCCAGGCTTAAAACAGATGCCCCATGAATATTGGTGAGCATATCATAGTAAGTCTCAAGCGATACACCCAGTTCCTCACAAATCTCATCATCTGTTGCAGCAGAACCTTTTTGATCTTCAATAACTTTAACTGCTTTTGTAATATCCTGAATCTTTTTCCTCATGGACCTTGAATAGGTATCCATGCTTCGCAGCTCATCAAGGATTGCCCCTTTTATCCTGTATTGAGCATATGTTTTCAAACTAACATGTTTGGATGGGTCAAACTTATCCACCGCATCAATCAGCCCTAAAGATCCGGCTGAAACCAACTCGTCAAAAAAAACACTGGATGGAAGACGCATGGCAAATCTTGCAGCAATATGCTTTACAAGATATGAATATTCAATAATGCTATTTTCACGCCATGAGTCTTCATCTGTTTTATTTTCTTGATGCTGCTTTTTCATAAAGCGATAAAGTATCCCCCCTTATGTTACAGTCTGAAATACCTTACTCATAAAAAATGTAATATTTCCATTTGCATCTGTTCTTATTGGACTATTCCCTAAGTTCAGCGCAATATCTCCAATTGCCTTTGCAGCCATTGAGTCAGGGGTTTTATCCATAAGCAATCCCCTGTTTTTTACAGCTTGCTGCAATTGCTTATCAAAAGGGATATGCCCAACATATTCTAATACGACATTTTTTAAGAATTTGTCGAGTGCGCCACTTAATGATGCATAAACTCTTTTTGCTTCTGCAACTGAATCGACCATATTAACAATCAATTTAAAATACTTTGTTCCATACTCCTGGGACATGACCTTCATCATTGCATAGGCATCTGTTATAGATGTGGGTTCACTTGTTGCCACGACAACACATTCATCACATGCACAATTAAAATACAATACATTTGATGAGATACCTGCACCCGTATCAACAAAAATAACATCAGCCTGATCAGACAAGGTTTCAAATTCACTTAAGAGATTAAGTTTTTCACCTTCATTGAGTTGAGTTAAATCAGCAAAACCCGATCCGCCTGGGAGTATTTTAATACCATGATCAGATTCTACCATGACCTGGTCTAACTTTTTCTCGCAACTGACCACATGCCGGATACTATATTCAGGCCTTAAGTTGAAAATAATATCAATATTAGCCAGTCCGACATCAGCATCAATAATCACCACCCGTTTTCCCATTTGGCTTAAGTAAACAGCCATATTTCCAACGATATTGGTTTTGCCGACGCCTCCTTTACCGCTGGTCACAGCGATAACTCTTGGAAAATTTTTTTTGTCAGATGCCATATTCGACTTTCTCCTTGAAAGCGCTTGTGTTTTTACAACTTTTCGAAGTCCTTTTGCCTGTTCCAAGTTAAATTTTCTCCTTTAGACCGGATATTTCAAGACCAAATTTATTTTAGGTCCCTTTTCCTAATACAATTTTTAACAACTGGCGCTTATCAGGGACAATCAAATCTTCTGGGACTCTTTGTCCATTTGCAATCAGTGAAACAGGCAACTTAACATTGTCTAGCTGATCTAATATTTTACCGCATCTTTTTGTCTCATCTATCTTTGTAAAGACAACCGTATCAGGATTAAAAACTGAAAAAGCAGATGCCGCATCCTTCATAATAATAGATTCAGATGTAACACTCAAGACCAAATGAGAAGAAATTCTGAAATCAGTCTTAATTAGTTGTAATATCTCATCAATTTTAGTTTTATCAAAATGACTGTGCCCAGCAGTATCTATCAACACCATATCCATAGATTTCATTCTATCTAACGCACACGACAGGTCCTGTGAACTAAAGGCAGGAACGCATAGCAACCCCATGATAGAGGCGTATGCTTTAAGCTGTTCAAAGGCCCCCACCCTGTAATTATCAATGGATATTAGACCCACTTTCATTTTTCGATGAAAACTCAAAAGCGCTGCAAGCTTTGCGATAGTTGTCGTTTTCCCGACGCCAGTAGGGCCAACAAACGCCGCCACATGAGGAACGCCTGAACTGTTATTCCTATTAAAAAAGTCTTTAGTTTCTATTTGATTCAAGCATTGGCGCATCACATATTTTTTTAAGGATTTTATTTTTGAGCCCTGATCAGTTGTTTCATCCATTAAACTACTCGCCTCTTGAATGATAGTGCTTGCAAGCCTTTCACTGACACCCGTCCGTAATAAAGAGGCTAGAATACCGACAGACTCAAAATGATTACAGGCCATATTTTGCATCCCATTTCCAAAACCAGCAATAGATATCATATCTTTTATATCGGCGATATCCTCTTTTATAGCCCCGATAAGAGGGTCTTCACCTTTTGATAATTTGATATACTGATCGTTGCTGTTTTTGTGTGCAGCCAAATCCTGTTTTTTTGTTTCTGAATCTGAATACTGTGGTATGGCTGCCTCTACCTCGAACATTGTTTTTGCATAGGGGTCAAGAGGCTTTTTAGGAATTTTTCGTGTGCTTAAAATCATAGCATCTGACCCAAGTTCTTCTTTAATGTTCGCAATGGCTTGTTGAATATTCCTGGCTCTGTAAACTTTCCTATTCATTCTTCAAACTCACCTTTCCACTTGCCTGTAGGTTAATATCATCCACTATTTCTGCATGGGATACAACAAAAACGGTGGACAAAGAGGGTTCAATCAATTTTCTGAAATGCCTGCGCAGATTTGGAGATGTCATAATAACCGGTTGTGTATTGATCGCCAATTGCTGTTCCACTTCTTTTGTTACCGTTTCAACAATTTCTTCTACTAATTTAGGATCAAGCGTAAGATATGATCCATGTTCTGTATGTTTTATATTTTTTAATAGAATTTCTTCTAATTCCCGATCCAGGGTAAGTACTTGTAGTATTTTACCTTCCTGAAGATAGGGTGCCAGCATTCCCTTTGCAACTCTTTGCCTGACATATTCGGTCAGAAGATCCGGATCTTTTCCCATGGGAGCAAAATCTGCCAGGGTTTCTACAATAGTTAAAAGATCTCTGATGGAAATTCTTTCCCGCAACAAGTTCTGGAGTACTTTTTGAACAACCCCAAGGCTTAATAAGCCGGGAATCAATTCTTCAACAGCTTTTGGACTTGTCTTGGTAAGGTTATCCATCAGATGCTGGACATTTTGTCTGCCTAACAGGTCATACGCATTGTTACGTATAATTTCAGTCAGATGGGTGGCGATAACCGTTGAATTATCAACAACTGTATATCCTGCAAATTTTGCTTCTTCTTCACGCTCTGTTGGAATCCATAACGCCGGCAAATTAAATGCCGGTTCAACCGTTTCTATACCTTCAATTTCCTGTGCTGTTCCACCAGGATCCATGGCAAGAAAATGATTTACCATTAACTCGGTCCCGGCGGTGTCAACCCCTTTTATCAACAACCGGTATTGAGCAGGGCTCAAATTTAGATTATCCCGGATATGGATGGGGGGGATGATAATCCCCATTTCTGTGGCAAATTGTCTTCTGATTGCTCTGATTCTTCCCAGCAATGTGCCATCCTGTTGCTTATCTACCAGAGGGATTAATCCATACCCAACTTCAAGTTCGATGGTATCAAGATTCAACAGATGATCCACATCTTCCGGAGCGCCGGCTTCTTCTCCTTCTGCTTCAGCTTGTTGCTCTGCTATTTTTTCTTCTTTAGAAGCCTCTTCTTTCCCTAAAAAAGTCCAAGCAAGTGTTCCCAAAACCAACCCCAATGTCATAAACGGGATAGAAGGCAAACCAGGAACTAAACCCATAGAAAATATAATGACAGAACCTATAAAAACCGGGGTAGAACTTGAAAGAAGATGTTGAGCAAACTCCTTGCCCATTTTCATCTCAGATCCTGATCGTGAAACCAGCAAACCTGCTGCTGCTGAGACTAACAGAGCGGGGATCTGAGTTACCAATCCATCCCCAACAGTTAAAAGTGTATAAATGGATAAAGCTTCACCCATTTCCATACCCTGCTGAAGCACACCGATTACAAAACCGCCTACGATATTAATTAAGGTGATAACAATACCAGCTATGGCATCCCCGCGAACAAATTTTGAGGCACCATCCATGGCACCATGAAACTCAGATTCCCTGGCAATGGCCTGCCTTCGTTCTCCTGCTTCTATTTCATCAATCATTCCTGCATTCAGGTCTGCATCAATGGCCATTTGTTTTCCAGGCATGGCATCAAGGGTAAATCGGGCAGCGACCTCTGCAATCCTTCCAGCACCTTTGGTAATAACCAGAAAATTGATTAAAACAAGAATGATAAAAACAACAAGGCCCACCACATAATTACCGCCAACAACAAAATTCCCAAAAGACTTGATAATCGATCCTGCTGCATCTGGGCCTTCACTGCCGTGTAATAGGATCAAGCGGGTTGATGCCACATTCAATGAGAGTCGAAACAATGTTAAAACAAGTAAAAGAGATGGAAAAATGGCAAATTCCAGAGGAGCTGTCGTATACATGGTTGTAATGAGGACAACAATGGCAAAAGAAATATTCAATGCCAGAAAAAAATCAAGAATAATAGGATGCAACGGTAAAATCATTGCCATCAGAATACCAATAAAAGCGACAACCATTAGAATGTCTGTCGATTCTTGTTTTAGTACGCCTATGATTCCGGTCTCACTTGCTGCCATTTATTCTCCAATTTAAATAATTGATCTTTGACACGAATCGCCAATTTATTGTCAGGTACTTTATAAACTCTTTCCTTTCAATTTGTACACATAAGCCAGTAATTCCGCTACTGCCTGGTATAATTCCATTGGAACCTCTTGCCCTATATCTGCATTACTATACAAATTTCGGGCCAACTGTTTGTCTTCAACTAACGGAACATCATTTTCCCTTGCAATTCTTCTAATATTTTTAGCAATTGGACCCGCCCCTTTAGCTAATATTGTGGGTGCCTCCATTTGTTCACGGTCATATTTTAAAGCCACAGCCAGTCGTGTTGGATTGGTAACAACCACATCAGCGTCAGGGACATCCGCCATCATTCTTTTCCTTGCTGCTTCATGTTGGAGCTGTCGGATCCTGGATTTTACCATTGGATCACCCTCTGTCTGTTTGGTTTCATCTTTGAGCTCTTTCTTTGTCATTTTCTGATCTTCTAAAAATTTCCATTTCTGATAAGCATAATCTATAATTGCGACAACAATCATGATTAAACACACTTTTATAAAAATCCAGAAAGCGACTTTTAATATAAAAATGACAAGGTAACCAATACTCATGTCATAAAGAATAGAAATATCGAGTATTATATTTTTAATTGAATAATAAGTTACCATAGAGATTATGCCAATTTTCAATAGTGACTTTACAAATTCCATCACTGCTCTGGATGAAAATTTTTGCTTAAATCCACTGATCGGATTAATCTTTGATAATTTTGGTTCAATTGCTTTCCAGGATATAACAAAACCGACTTGAGCAACATTTGATAATAAACCGACAAGAACTACCGCCAGCATCACCGGGAGACACGTCATGATAATCATCTGAGTATGATAAGCGAGCAAGCGGACAGCCTCGGTAGCAGTGAAAATTGGAATTTTTTCAAAACTGAAATTATAATGAAATACCTGAGAGAAATTTCTATAAAACAAATGTGCCGTAGCATACATAGCCGTGACACCGGCTAAAAGAACAAATACAGACGGAATCTCAATGGTTTTGGCCACCTGCCCTTCTTCTCTTGCCTTGCCAAGCTTTCGCCCCGTCGGATCTTCTGTTTTCTCTCCACCACTCTCAGGATCTTCAGCCATATCTTATTACCCTCCGCCTATGAAAAATAAAAGATACATTAAAAGTTCCTTAAAACCGCTAACATAGCTTTGCGTGATAATAACGATAATCTGAATAACAATGCCAAAAAGAAACAAACCTGCCAGTATTTTTAAAGGAAACGCCACAATCATTACATTCATTTGAGGAGAAAATTTTGCCATCAAGCCAAAACCGACACTGACAAATGCTAACGAGGCAATAACAGGTGCCCCAATCTTAACTGCTAGAAAAAAAAGCTGCCCAGCAAGATCAAGAATCTTTACCATTATGACTTCTTGCATCATAAAAAAACCAATAGGGACCAATTTAAAGCTATCAATCACAGCGATAAACATAATATGGTGGCCATTTAAAAGAAGAAACACCATAACGCAGACCCAGTATCCAAGCTGATCCATAATTGACACGTTTGATCCGGTTTGAGGATCAACCACATTAATCATTGCAAATCCCATCTGGAACCCGATAATTTGCCCTGCAAGTTGTACAGAGCCAAAAAACATTCTAAGGCAAAGCCCGATAGTAAGTCCAATAAATGCTTCTGCAATAATCAACAATCCTGTTGCTACAACATTCAGGGGAAATCTTGTTATATCTATTTCAACGACTGAATAAAAAAGCAAGGATACAACCAGTGCAAATCCCAATTTAAGTCTTTTAGGAAAAACATTTGAAGAAAAAATAGGGAGCATAAAAAGAAGAATACTGATTCGAAGCAAAACGAGCATATATGTCCTGAATTCTACAGGATCAATGATATTGAGGATATCCATTCGTACCACACCTAACCCGGATATTTCGCGAGTCGAATTTGCTTTAGCTGCAAGTTGTAGAACGTGCAGCTGTAATCATCTACCGCAAGCGGGCTGCAGCGTGGCAGATGAAGTGAAGCCAGCTCGCCTGAAAGGGGAAAATAAAAATTTCCCGGTGATATTTTGTATGCTGAAATAAGTTTCAAAATTAAAATCAACCTGTTGTAAATATAAGCAATTTCCCGGAAAATATTCAATTTTCATGAAATATCCGGGCTAACGGATATACGTGGGAATACTTTCAAATACATGTATGGTAAAAGAGGTAATTCTCTCCAACATCCAGGGGGCTGCAAATAAAAGCCCCAAAAAAACAGCTATAATTTTGGGAACAAATGTAAGCGTCATTTCCTGAATCTGAGTAACCGCCTGAAAAACACTGACAATCAGTCCTGCAATAAGTCCAAGACCCAGCATGGGCATAGAAAGGTAAATGGTCAGTGTGATGGCTTGCTTTGCAAATTCAACGACAAATTCAGGTGTCATGATTATACTCCAAAACTCTTTAAAAGGGACCCGGAAATCAAATTCCATCCATCTACCAAAACAAACAACATCAGTTTAAACGGCAATGAAATCATTACAGGAGGAAGCATCATCATACCCATGGCCAGAAGAACGGAAGCGACGACCATATCAATGACAAGAAACGGTATATAAAGGACAAATCCAATAATAAAAGCTGTTTTAAGCTCGCTGATTACATATGCAGGGATCAGTACCAACAAAGACACATCCTCTCTTGTTTCAGGTTTTTTAATATCTGCCCCTTTAATAAAAAGGGCCAGATCATTTTCCCTGGTATTGTTCAACAAAAATTTCCTGATAGGTATTTGAGCCTGTTCAAATGCAACCTCGTACGATATCTGCCTTTCAAGGTATGGGTTCAATGACTCTTGATAGATTTGGGTCGCTACCGGTTTGATGATAAAAAATGTCATAAATAACGCCAAGCCGACGATGACCTGATTAGGAGGGCTTGACTGAGTCCCCATGGCCTGGCGTAGAAAATGAAAAACAACAATCAATCTGGTAAAAGGTGTCATCAAAATTAAAATGGCCGGTGCCAGTGCAAGAACCGTCAGCAATGCAATAATTTCAAGGACAACAGCGACCTCTTCAGGTGTTGTGGCAGTTTCAACATTTAATTCCAACGATGGAATAGGAAAAGTTAAAGATAGTGCGGTCCCGCTTGCCGCAATTAAAAGGAAAGATACAAGGCTAAGCACTTTAAGACACGACAAGATTTTTAATATAACCTTTCTCATTGTCTTTCCCCTTTTTTCAACACGTTGTTTCCTTATCTTTTGGAGAATTTCCCAGTTTTTGAGATAAAAAATCTGAAAAATTAAAAGACGATTCACCTTCATCGCCTGGCAAATCTATTTGTTTTTCAACTGAAGATATTTTTGTAATATTTGAAGGGGTCACACCTATCAGAATAGTATCTCCTAAAACATTTACCAACACCAATTTTTCTTTTGGAGACAAATGATGAATACTCAATACTTTTATAAACTTTTTACTTCCCTTGACACCTTTTGCTGTTGAAAATCTCTTAAGCAGATAAAAGGCAAGTATGAGCAATGCCAGAACCAGGAATAACATGGAAAAAGTCCTGGCAAAGGCAATCCATATATCTGAAGAAGTATTCATTCTTCTTGCGCCAGGGATTTTACTCTGTCAATGGGAGTGATCACGTCTGTGAGCCGGACACCAAATTTTTCATTCACAACAACGACTTCTCCCCTGGCAATGAGTTTTCTATTGATGTAAACTTCCAAGGGTTCTCCTGCGAGTTTATTCAACTCAATAATGGAACCCTGTCCCAGTTGAAGAAGATCGTTAACTAGCATTTTTGTCTTGCCAAGCTCTACAGAAAGTTCTAAAGGGATATCAAGGATAAAATCCAGTTCCCTTTCGCCCTGTCCTGCCGACTCTTCAACACTTTCTTCAACACTTTCTTCAGTGTTGTCTTCAACTTCTGTGTCGTCATTTTCTTCAGCCATGATTAATTCTCACAATCTGTTATTATTGTATCTTTTATCTGAAACGCCTGGAAACCTCTTTGTACGCCAACATATCCTGTCAGCTTTTCCAAGCCGTCTACATAACCAATCAATGGTTCGCTTGCATCTTTATCCAACTGAATGACATCGCCTTCCTGCATATAAAGCAACCGCTCTCCTGTGATTTCAGTTTTGCCCAATTGCATGTTTATAATTATTTCAGAATTCAAAATAACTTCTTTGATCATTCTGCGCCAGTTTGTATCAATTTCTTCAGTTTCAGCCTGAACACCTGATGACAATTTGTTTCTCATAGGTTCGATCATGGAATACGGGTAACAGACAACTAAATTTCCTGCAGATTGCTCAAGCTCAATTTCAAATCGAGTAACAATTACAAGATCTGTTGGTAAAACAATAGCAGTAAACTGGGGATTCATTTCTGATCTTACCAAAGCTGCTTTAACAGGCTCAATAGGTGCCCAGGATGCTTCTATATTTTTAAGGACGGCGACAACAGCTTTTTTAATCATCACCTCTTCAATGGTGGTAAATTCTCGTCCTTCTACTCGCGCTTTTCCTAAAGCTTCACCGCCAAAAAAGGTGTCGATCAGGTTATAGACAAGCTGGCTTTCAAACACAACCAAACCATGCCCTCTTAAAGGTTCCATTCGAAAAACATGCAGACTGGTGGGAACCGGTAGACTCCTGACAAACTCAGAAAATTTTAATGTATCAAATGGATTGGCACTTACATCCACATTCGTTTGAAGCAATGAGGATAATGTTGCTCTAACTTCTCTTGAAAGTCTTTCATTAATAACATCAAACGTCGGCATCCTTGCCCGGACGACCTTATCCTGACTGGTAAAGTCATAAATGGAAACACCTTCAACCGCTTCAGGAACCGGCACATCGTTTTCTGCTTCTACCTCGCCTGAATCCAGTCCGTCTAATAGACTGTCAACTTCGTCCTGTGATAATATTTCGCTCATAATTTAATCACTGCATTATAAAATATGTAAAATAAATATTTCTAACCGTAGGCTTAGGGAAAATTGAATTAATTCTTTTGAGCAAATTATATTTTAGCATAATTTTACCCTCTGGGTTTCTCAATTCAAGCCAGGTCATCTCTTCAGCCTGCCCTACGATGATTTTCCTAATCCTGTCTTCCATTGTATATATTTGTTTTCTAAACCTGTGGTCTGTTAATTCTAAAGACAGGTTCATGCTGATCAAGCTCATTGTTGAACTTGTTTTAAGTTCAATACGTTCAAATGGCGCAAGATCAATAATATCTTCAAAGATAACGTCATCTTTCTGTTCCAAAGTTGATTTAATGTCTTTCTCAGTAACAATTGTGCTTTTCCGCTCCTGACCGTCCTCTGGTTTTTCTTTAAAGAAGAATATGCTGCTGATTATAATGAGCGAAAGAAAAAGGACCAAAGATATGGCAATGATAATGATGACTTTTTTGGATCCAAGGACCTGGCTAAAAAACGCTTTAACTTTAAACAATACTTTTTTCATTAAAGATTCTTTTTTCTCATCTTTAATTTCATTTAATGAATCGGCTAAAGAATCTTCCATTTCATCTGAAGAATCGTCTATTTCATCTAAAGAATCGTCTAAAATATCTTCCATGGATTCATCGTCAAAATCATCCATCTCTTCTAAGATATCTTCATCCAAAACAGCTCCTGATATTAAAAGTTAACATTATTACTGCATACTTGAAAAAGCAATCCTTGTGCCAAGAGTGTTATGTTTTTCATGTTTCCGAATATTGTCGTAAAGAAATCGTCTTTAAAACCAAGTATAAATACTGTCATCAGATTTTGCAAAGTTTTTTATTTTAAGGATGGAACCTGAAAATCTTAAATATTCAGGCCAAA
>JAAEKY010000375.1 GCA_024227235.1 Desulfobacteraceae bacterium
CAAAAATCAGGTCTGATTGGCAAAAAAAGCCTTCCATTTTCCAGCTCATTTTTCAGCATCAGCCTCTGAAAAGTTTATGAAATCAGGCTGAAATATACGTGAATTTTCTCACAATTCTCATGTAAATATTTTCACAATTTTTCATATATTTTCAAGGTTCTTGCGGTTGTAAATCGCTTTCCATCATGTTATAATATAGGCATAAATGCATCGAGGATGCATAACTTTTAATAAGGAGAAATCTCATGTCAACAAAAGTTAAAACAAAAAATGTTGCTGAAGACATTTTCGCCAAGGCTTGGGAAGGTTTTGCTGGTACAGACTGGCAAGAAAAAGCGAGTGTAACCCGCTTTGTACAAGCAAACTACACACCATATGATGGTGATGAAAGCTTCCTGGCTGGTCCAACTGAGCGCTCTTTGAAAATCAAAAAGATTATTGAAGAAACCAAAGCTCACTATGAAGACACTCGTTTCCCTATGGACATCGACCGTGCTACTTCAATCGCTGATATCCCAGCTGGTTACATCGATCAAGAGAATGAATTGATCTTTGGTATCCAAAACGATGAGTTGTTCAA
>JAAEKY010000376.1 GCA_024227235.1 Desulfobacteraceae bacterium
GCCATGACGGATTCGGCGATTTTGGTGGCATATGGTTCGATGGGAAATATATTGTGGTTCCGAATTATTGCAACCAAAGCTTTGATCCCTTTGGAGATCGAACTCAAAATTAACTCACTTTCGTAGGTTTCTTCACAGAGAAGTGAATAGTTTTCTTTCTGCATTATTAAAGCCGCTGCATTTTTCGGTTTTTTTTCGATGACAGCATATTCCCTGATAGTGAGTATATTGCTATCACTATCTCGAGAAATCACAAATTTTTGATGCATATATTTTCTCCTTTTCATCCGGTTTCCATGCTTATAGATCCTCTCCTTCATTTTGGGATGGATCTTGATTATCTTCTGATTCAATATTTTTTTTAGCCAGTTTATTTAGTCTTTTTTGTTCTTTCTTTTTCTTTTTTGCTAATTCCTTTTGACGTTTGTTAAATTGATAATTTGATCTTGCCAATTTGTTACCTCCCTAGCTGTTAGTATTTATACTGACAATAAGAAAAGATTTCTGAGCGGACTTTTTGAGGTTTTAGGTTTGATGATAATGAATGATGGTGCAGGTAAAGCTCAAACCAGACCAAAGGATTCCTCCCAATATTTGAAGGATTGCCCTTTTTACTCAAAAAGCAAGGTTAAATCACAGTGACGTTTGCAGCAGAAGGACCCTTTGGTCCTTGCTCTACATCAAAAGAAACCCGGTCGCCGTCATTGAGGGATTTAAAACCGCTTGAATTGATGGCTGAGTGGTGGACGAACACATCGGGTCCCTCTTCCTGCTCAATAAAACCAAACCCTTTTTGATCGTTGAACCACTTTACAGTTCCATTGGTCATGATAACATCCTCCTTTCTATGGAATACTCAAAATCTTA
>JAAEKY010000377.1 GCA_024227235.1 Desulfobacteraceae bacterium
AAAATCTGCCATTTCAGCAGTTTTACTCAATAATTCAGATGCATTGGCAAGACTCAAATTACCTATATTTAAAAAAAGATCATAATGAGAGGGATCATTTGCCTGTTCTCTGTGAATATAGCGTACCCATTTTTCAATGTCTCCATCAAGGGACTTCAGATAATCCATGGTTTTTTCCGAGGATAACCCCAATTGTTTTAAAGCATCATCAATCCTCAATTCCATGGGTATACCCAGCCCAACCCGCAAAATATGTGGTACTCCGGAAAAGAGGAAGTGTCCGGAACGGCCCGAATATACAAGATTTCCATTTTTAATTTTTTTAAAAAGCGTGTCAATTACAAAAGATAAATAGAGCTCTTTTTCCCACGCCAGTTTTTCTGAAATAATTGGAGATTTAATAATTGAGGTTTCCAGGCGACTGAGTTTTATCCCCTGCTCATGTGCTTCTTCAACAAGCTGTTCTCTGGAGTAAATGGGCCAACCAGTTTTATCCGCCAGGTCCCGGGCCAGTGTCTGACCCAGGCCATGGGGAGGACTTGTAATTAGTACAATCGGCATTTGTCTACCCTTTCATTGTATGAGGTTAATATCATTTTTTTCCCTGACCTGAACCACCTGGCAGGAAATCATGGACATGATCTTTCTGATCATTTTCTTGACCCTGATTTCAGTGTTACTGATGATGATCAAATCAATACGCTCTCTTTCCAACATTTTAAGAAACTCTGCTTCAGAACTGCTTGATGTAATGTGAAAGGATATCTGCAAGCCTTGTTCACATGCGCTGCGAACCACATCCAGACATGCTTCAATCACCGGGTTCTTTTTTTTCTGCTTTTTTGTTGCTTCTTCATGAGAAAGAACAAGAACTCTGGAATCAATTCGCTCTGCCAGAGACAGGGCATGGTGCAATGCCTTGAGGTCTTTGCTCTCTTTTCCCAGAGGAATTAATAT
>JAAEKY010000378.1 GCA_024227235.1 Desulfobacteraceae bacterium
GAGCCCTTTTTTATCTGGCAAGATTAGTATGTGGAGCCCCACATCCCAAATTTTAAATAAAAGATCAAGGTCTTCTGACCTTGATCTTTTTTATTTAAAAATCTTGGGGAAGTCCCCAACCCCCTCTTTTTCGAAAAAAGAATAAAAACCACTTTTTCCGAGGAATAAGCCCAATCCATTCTCACACGACATTTTTAAAAACCCACGTTTTTAAAACGCATTTTAACACCAAAAATATCGCAGATTTTTTGGTGTGTAAGTGCGCCTTTCTATTTTTTATCAAGAACTTCTTAAAATAATTAGGCCGTTATACGGCCTAATTATTATCTAATAAGCATAATACACTCAAACTCTTTATTTCTAAAAGAATTATATAAATCAATGCTCACGAGAGTTCCATTTAAATGCAAAATTTGAAATAAAGGTAAGTACAACTACCCAACAAATTAAAGCAAACACACTTGACTCATACGTTTGAAATCTTTCTAGTTTTATAAAATATTCTGTGTTAGCACCTATAAAAGAAAATCTCGTGATGTAACTCATAATTTTATTGCTCATATCAGATGAAAGCATAGGCAAAAAAGTAGCTATAATCAAGACAATCATACTAAATAATGTTGCATGAGTTTGGGTCTTAGAAAACAAACCTATAGATAAATTCAACAGAATAAATGCTAACGTAGTCAATACTACTACAACAAAATATGTTAGCCAATTTGGAATAGAGACTCCAAAAATGACAGGCATGAACAAAGCCGATAAAACAGAAAAAATAAAAGGGAATGAAATAACAGAAATTATATAATTATATTTTGTAACACCACTCAATATCAATGTTCTTAAATTCTTCTTCTCTTTTTCTTCAGAAATCATCATTGAGGTAAAAGAGCCAGCTGTCATACTATAAACCAAACTAAGTCCCATGTTTAAAAAATACAATTCGCCATGAATCATAGGGATAGCTTGTAAAATAGCAAAATCAACAAACGGTGTAGCTACACATACAACTAACAAAACTCTATTGCTAATTAAGTATTCCCAACGTAACCATAAAAGTGTCATCAATCTATACATTTTTTGAATCCTCCGAAATCTTTATAAAAATATCCTCAAGCGTATTTTCTAAAGTATGCACACTAGCTACATCAGAACCACCCAAATATCTAGCAGCCTCTGCTTGAGACACCATTATCGAATCTCCATTTTTAAAACGAATAACAGCTTTATCTTGCTGACTATATTTATCTATGATTTCTTGAGGAGAACCATATTCTAATATATGACCTGAATTCAACAATGATATACGGTCACAAATTTTAGTAGCTTCACTCATATCATGAGTTGTTAAAAATATTGTTGTTCCCTCATTTTTTAAATTCAACAGAATATCATGTACTTTATTTGATAAAGCAGGGTCCAACCCCGATGTAGGTTCATCTAAAAAAAGAATTTTAGGATGATGCAAAATTGACCGAATAAGAAGCATACGCTGTTTCATACCAGTTGATAGTTTTTCTGCCTTCTTATCTTTATCTTCAAATAATTCCAGTTCCTTCAACAAAACATCAAGTTTATCTAAACTCACATTGTGATACTTAGCAAAGAATTGCAAGTTCTTATAAACTGTCATCTTTCCATAGAATCCAACAGTATCACTCATTATACCAATATTTAAAAAATCCGAAGGAAGTAACCGATTAGACTCTTTATTTAAAATATAAGCTTTTCCGCTATCCTGTGATAACTGTCCTGTCAAAATATTTATAGTCGTCGTTTTACCAGCACCAGAAGGACCTAGAAAACCAAAGATTTCTCCTTCCTTAATGTCAAACGAAATGTCCTCTAAAGCGATTTTATTGCCAAAACGCTTAGAAAGATTGTCTACTTTTATCATTTTGACCATTCTCCTTTTTTGTTAAAATTTCCCCAGTTTCATAATCTACTGAAGGAACTAAATTCCCATACTTTCGCTCTTGATAAACTCCGTCAAAATACAATCGAATCAATCCAGTATGAGAACGCAAAACCGAATTAATAACTTTCATAGTCGGCAGTCCATACTCTGAACCTTTTGCCATTACAAAATTTTTCAATTCCAAGATATTCGCTAGCCGATGATCTGCAATAATATTGCAGACCTCGTCTAGAATATCGTCTTTTTGTTCAGCATCTAACGTCACATAACGGTCAATATCAAAGTTATTGATATGCTTAATATCTGCCTTATCGTACTTGTGCTTTTTCTTTTCGATAGCGTCTTTGGACTCATGCGTTAGATACAAATACATGTTTTCGATATTCAGAACTATCTGAACCAAAGCAACGCTTTGTTCTCCTAAAGCCCTTTTTATCCTAACCCTTACGCTATCAGCAGTAACTGGATTTTTCGCCACATAAATCACATGATAGTGTGCTTTTTTATAAAGTTGTCCCTCAACACTACTCAAGTCCTTATCATGCAAAGGACTGACCGCTATTGGTACACCAATCAATTCCAATCTCATTTCCCAATCTTCTGGAATCGAATCGGGATAGAGTAAGAAAGTGAAGTACCTTGCTTTTTCTTTCGCCATAAAGTATAATATACCCAAGTATAATATATCTAAAAGCCCCGCCTGCCAGCTCGGCTTTTTTTATTTTACTTGACCTTTCTTGTAATTTTCTAGAGCAACAGAAATCATTGCAGATTTTGACAACCCCATTTCTTTTGCCATTTTTTCGAGATTTTCAAGCACTGAATCACTAAGTGTTATTGTCAATCTTTTTTTCATGAATTACCCCTCAAAATTTTATAAACCAATAGTAACACAAGTACGCATTTAATGCAACAATTTTAGTATTTTTTTTAAAATGTCGCCAAAAATGTCACCGAAATGTCACCGAAAACTAGTCCACCTCAAACCCTTGTGGTTCTAAGGTTCAAGGCACTTTTTTTTTTAATTTGGCACTCGGCACTTAAAAGGGGGGTCGTAGTAGCCCCCCAGATTTTAGATTTTTCTGCCGAAAAATCCCCTTCAAGTTTTTCTCACGTGCCCATTTTTTTGACACGTGCTTTCCCACGTGATACAATGAGCTTACGAAAATGTAGTGCACAAGCACACCGAAGCCCCTAAGGAATGCCAGTTCCCTAGGGGCTTTTTTTGTCGGTGTTGGGCTAGCTTCAGCGTTTGTCCTTGCTATCTAACCACTTGCAAATGTAATGTGCCGTTACTTCTGCCACAATAGAGCAAGTAAGACGTCGACCGCTTGCTTTATTCCATGGTCTCCTTGACGACAAGAAACCAGGGACGGTAGTTCTTGCTTTGTCGGTCGGTCGAACAAAGTTCTGACCGAACCGCCCTCGCTAAGTCTACCTTGTCCCTGCTTATCGTCAAGGAGCTTTCACGGCATAAATCGCTCAGAGGGTTCTACAAGGCTCTCAGAAGCCCAAGAATCGATTTTAAGCATTCGAGCCTAGTAATAAACCCCAAGATACCTAAAAACGCTCAGAAACGATTCTAGGGCGTTTTAGACCCCTCTCAGCTCACACACTTTTTATGCTATCCGTCAAAAATTCGACACACTATTTACGCTTGGCGTGTGTGTCTTTTGTAGGTGAAACCGAGAAATTTACCGGTACGGAAAACGTTGATTCTATCAACTCCCTGAGGAACGAAGGGACAGTTTCCCTTATGCTCTTTTCTTGATTTTTGAGCCCTTTTTTATCTGGCAAGATTAGTATGTGGAGCCCCACATCCCAAATTTTAAATAAAAGATCAAGGTCTTCTGACCTTGATCTTTTTTATTTAAAAATCTTGGGGAAGTCCCCAACCCCCTCTTTTTCGAAAAAAGA
>JAAEKY010000379.1 GCA_024227235.1 Desulfobacteraceae bacterium
TATATCCTTTTGTGATATATAAAAATCGACCAAAGATTTATGAATATTGATGTCATCGGGAGTCAATTTGAGTGTTGTTTTAATACTTTCTTCTACTTTTTTAAATTGTTTTTGGCTGAAATAGATTTTGGAAAGCATCATATGTGCTTTTGTTTGGGCAGGATCAATATTGATTATTTTATCATAGACTTGCTCAATACTACTTATGTCTTCTTTTTTTTGGCCGAGAATACCGGCATGTAAAAAAAGTGCATCAATATTCTCTGGTTCTTTTGATAAGACAAGATCCATCCTTGATGTTGCTTCAGTGGTTTTATTACCCAATAAATAGATAGTCGCAACTTTAAGTTTTGTATCCAGATTTTCTGGTTCTAGTTGTTCTAAGCGCAAGTAAGCCTTAAATAATTCCTCAGGGTTTCCTAATTTTAAATAAGCCTGAACCAGTAGTTTATTGGCCTCAATTGATTTTGAATCAATCTTAATTGCATTTTTAAGTTGGATTACAGCCTTTTTGAATTCTTGTTTTTCGATATATGCCTTACCTTCAGATAGGAATTGATCAGTTTTCTTTTTATCTGATGAGCATCCAAAAATAAGAAGTGTGGAAATAAGAAAAATTGTAAGATATTTTAAATAAGCTTGATCATTCATTATGATCCTCCTGAAATTGGATAGGTTGGAATTTCTTTTCGTTCTATCATTCCTTAAATTTTTTTTCCATCAACTTTTAAATAATATTTTTAATCAGACTCTATTACAGTTGCCAAAAATATTTTTTAATTTAGCCGATGGTTAAAGAAGTAATTCTTTTCACTCAATTTTAACTGAAGTCGTGTCCATTAAAAATCTGAAATAAATAATTTGATATGCGGCCTAAACAATGAAATTGAAGTGAGACCAAAATCAAAAGTGCGAAAGATTATTGACACTACCAATAATTTTAAGGCATCCTGCCAAAATGCTTATTTAACACAGTTCCAACCATCTCCTCTTCAATATGTATTGCAGACTCATCAAAAAGAAATATTTAATGGCAATGGCTATAATATCAAAGGCAAAAATAAAAGGGGATAATAAAAAAGGCCAACACTTTATATTAATTGTGTTGGCCTTTAATAATATTATAAGTCTATTCTATGTTTTATAGATTCAGTTAAGCGGTACCACCATATTTATCATCAAAAGAATTCCAGAAGTTTCTGTCCTTATTCCGCCATCCTTTTCCAAAAGATTTGTCAAAGAAGGGTTTTAAGCTAGAAAACCAGTTACCATAGCCTTGTTTCCCTTCGATACGGGTTTTGATGACATCGGCAACATGATCAATAATGTTGGCTAACTCGTCTTTAGGAATATAGGAGTCTGCCCCTTTTTGAATGGATTCTTTTAAATTTTCCGGCGTCAAGGCATGAGCTGTCAACATAAGTGCTGGAACTTTCTTCTTCTGGCATAGTTCGAGGATATCATAACCACTAACGCCCATGATATCTAATATAGCTAAATCATATTTGTTTTTTTCAATTAATTTTTTTGCATCCTCAAAATTAGCAGCAGTGTCTATAGAGCACATATCTAAAAGCTCTCCTACTGTTTCTAAAATATCAGGTTCATCATCAACTACCAGAACATGCCTGTCTTTTAGAAGGATGTCTGTTTTAATGGTTTCTAATTCAAATTTTACAGTTGTAACAGGGCAAGGCGCTTTAAGGATAACATATCGTGATGTGGATCCTAAAATGGCTTTTTGTGCCCGAGATTTTTTCTTTATTCCTAGAAAAATATGATCAATATCATTTTCTTGTGCAAATTGAACAATGTCCTCAGCAGCCGAAAGCCCTCTGACACTCTGCTGAGCATCGCATTTGAGCCCAGAATCTTCCATCAGTTTTTTTGCATAATTAAGACCGTCTTCTGTTTTAACAATATCAGACTGTTTTTCAGAAGCTCCACCTTCCATTGAGGTGATAATATAAACAAACGCATTATTTGTTTTGGCATAATCCCGTGCTAAGGATAACGCTAACCTGCCAACTTCGTCACCATTATATCCAACCAATATTTTCATAATGAACTCCTAAAATTGCAATCTACATCCAGCGTTTACGTCGTTTGTACGATTTAACATCTTTAAAGGATTTTCTTCCCCCGCCTTTAGTAATCCCCATATAAAACTCTTTTACATCCGGGTTGTCCTGGAGTTCTTTGGACGGGCCTTCAAGAACAATTTTACCGGATTCCATAATATACGCATAATCTGATACAGCCAGAGCAACTTTAGCATTCTGTTCAACGACCAGAATGGTTGTATCAAGTTCTTTATTTATTTTTTTAATATTTTCGAATATTTCTTTAACCAGCAAAGGAGCTAACCCTAATGATGGTTCATCCAGCATCAGCATTTCAGGTGCAGCCATCAAAGCTCTGGCAATGGCAATCATTTGCTGCTCTCCACCTGAACTGTATCCTGCCATCCGATTGGTGACCTTTGAAAGTCTAGGGAAATGTTTGTACATCAATTTATTATCTTCGCGGATTTTTTTGGATCCATCTTTTCTGGTAATGGAACCCACCAATATATTTTCATTAACAGTAAGATGTTTGAATATACGCCTACCCTCTGGCACCATAACAGCACCGAGTTTTACAATCTCTGTCCCCAGCATCTGGGTCGTATCCGTACCGTTAAATTTAATATATCCTTCCTTGGTTGCTCCATTCTCAGGTTTTAAGAGTCCACTGATGGCTCTTAAAGTTGTTGTTTTTCCTGCACCATTTGTTCCGAGCAAGGCAACAATACTACCTTTTGGGACATGAAGACTTACACCACGTAGAACCTGGACAATATCGTTATAGACAACTTCAATATTATTTACTTCTAGCAGATTTTTTTCCATATGCGTTTTCTTTTTTTTTCAGGTTAAACTTACCGGAAACAATCCTATTGCCTATTTTTGTTTCCGGTAAGTTAAGTTCAGCTTGTGCATGGAATAAATCATATTTTATTCCATGAACGGATCAAATTAAAATTATTTAATTTTTTTCATGTATACAGACTGCATTGGACTTCCGACTTTCTTGAAAGTACCATTCTGCACACTATAAATTTGAAGCATGTCAACACCAGCACGGTCTGTTTTTGAATACGTTACCGGACCAACTGTTGTATACGGATGATATGCTTTTGCACCATTCATCCCGTTGAGCATTTTATAAAGGTTTTCTTTGTTAACTTTAAGACCGGCAGCTTTTGCACGTCTGATGGCTTCTGTTGCAACTTGAGCAACCATGATACCGTTTGCATAGTTATGAGAGTTGGCAGCCTTAGCATCACGACCATATTTTTTAGCAAGTGCTAATTGTTTGGTTGTACCCTCTGTTTTTTCAGAAGTCAGGTTATAGGAACAAATCCAATGGTAACCTTCTGTAGCAGCGCCAGCAAGAGCAATCAAGTCATTTCCACCCGTATAATGAGCACCAAGAAATGTCAGTTTTCCTTTTTCACCAAATGTTTTTGATGTCAGTCCAAGACGTTGAGCATCTTTAAGCATGGTTGCAACAGGTGACTGGATAGTCTGGCTGATAACATACTGAACACCTTTGCTCATAAGACGTTTTAACATGGCAGTATTGTCAAGATCTTTTCCATGTTCAACAACTTCAACAATATCAATCTTCAGACCCGCTTTTACAGCCGCTTGAGTATCAGCTAGAGGTCCACGACCAAAAGCAGAAGGATGGAGGAAAAGAGCAACTTTAGGTGTTTCACCTTTATGATTATTTGCAACATATTCTCCCATGCTGATAACTTGTTCTGAATAAGAAGCTACAGGTAAAAAGATATAGTTGGAGCCATCAAGATTACCTCTATGGAAAGAGGCGGGTATTACAGCAATTTCTTCTTCTTCAAAATCTTTTTTCAATCCAAGTGTGCTTCCAGTTGAATAGTTCAGATAAAGAACAATTCCTTGATCCAAGTAGTCTTCAAAATTTCTTTTAGTGATGTCAGTTTTGTACTGATCATCTCTAATGGTGCAATCAATTTTGTCAGCGCCCAGAATTCCTGTTTCGTTTGCGAATTTGAAATAATCCTCAACACCCTTAGAATAAGGGTTTCCTGCATCAGAGGTTGGCCCTGTGATGGCAAGAGACAAGCCGAGTTTGTACACATTGCCTGCAAATGCAGGTGATGTAAATGCGAACATAACGGCAAGAACCAGTAAAGCGTTTAAAAATAATTGTTTGGTCTTCATGTTTTTTGCTCCTCCTTGGTTTGGGTTTATTACTCACACTATTTTGTAAAGTTGTGGAATAAGCAGGTATTTTTTTTTAATACCTGAATGGCCACAACTTGGTATACGATTTAATGATTCTCCACCAATTTGCAATTCCTCTGGGTTCAAACATTAAAAACAGTACAATTACAAGACCGAATGTAAAGGGTTTCAGTGCGGTCGCAAGGTTCATCCCAGGTGTATAATGGCCTAGGATTTCTGAAAGGTTTTCTACACCTAAATCCAAATATTTAATGGCCACAGGTCCCCAGAAGGATCCATTCAAAGTTCCCAAGCCGCCAACAATCGCCATGGCAAGGTAACCGATTGATTCATGAAGCGTAAAGGATTCAAATCCGACGCCCCTGTAGAGATAGGCATGCAAAGCACCTGCAACACCCGCAAAAAAACCAGCCAGCGCGAATGCATATACTTTGGTAAGCCCAGGGTTCATTCCCATGGCATCTGCGGCTCGATCATTATCTCTAACCGCCACAAGACATCTTCCATAACGGGTTTTAAGTAGATTTCTGATCCCAAAACCCAGAAGGACGACGACCGTAAGAATTATAAAATACCAGAAAAGATAATGATCTTTTCTGCCGATTTTTCCTGTAAACCAGAAAACACGCCCAACAGAGATGGTTTGTCCCTGGTTAAAAAAGCTCATGAAATTGATGACCCATTGAAAAATCATCTGGAAAGAAAGGGTGGCAATGGCAAGGTACAGATGCTTTAATCGTAAAGCTGGAAGGCCGATAAGGCCTCCGAATGCTGCCCCCACAAGCCCACTTAAAATAATCATTACCGGCCAGAAATGAGTGATAATGACATGCGTATCCCCGATTGTTCTGCAAAAAGATGCCACAGTATATGCACCAATACCGACAAAAGCCGCATGTCCGATAGAAATGAGGCCTGCAAAACCGGTTACCAGATTCAGACCCATTACAGCAACAATCGCGATAAGAACATTATCTATCACCAGCATGTACTTATTACTTAAGGGGAAAATTAACGGCCAAATAAAAAGGATTAATAAGAAAAATGTAAACACAGAACGGTCAAGACTTGTAAAGAATGTCTTTTGTTCTTGTTTGTATGTTGTATTAAAATTTCCGGTTGCTAACCACGTATTTACTGACATAGGCTATACTCTCTCAATTTCATGGATTCCAAACAGACCATGTGGTTTAAAAAGAAGAATAAATAACAAGATGATATAAGGCAGAACCTCTCCTGTACCATTCAGTCCCCAGTTTCCATCCAGGTATCCACTTGCGAATTGCTGGATAAGCCCCATGATGATTCCGGCCACTACTGCACCTAAAATGGAATCAAGACCTCCAAGGATGACAACCGGCAGAACGACTATTCCAAAGGCATGCAATGTATCAAAGTTTAATCCGGTAATATTTCCAATAATACAGCCTGCTGCTGCAGCAGATAATCCAGCTGTTGCCCAGGCTAACCCAAATACTTTTGGGACGGAAATTCCCACAGACATGGAACCGAACTGATCATCAGACACTGCTCTCATGGAGATACCGACGGTTGATTTTTTAAAAAACCAGGAAAATCCACCGATCAGAAGGAAGGTAATAATGACACCAACCAGCTGGGTCCATGAAATGGACACCCCTCCCAATGCTATAGGTTCCTGTGGAAGAAAGGCGGGAAAGGAGAAATTCTCTGTTCCAAAAGGAGTCAGATATATGAGTCCGTCAAGGATTGATCCCAATCCAATAGTGACCATAATAACCGATATGATGGGTTCACCGATAAGACGCCTTAAAAAAACTCTTTCAACCAGCATACCAATAAAAAATGTAATAATCATACTGGCGATAAAGGAAAAGAAGATGGGAATACCCACCATAACAGTCAAAGCATAGGTAATAAATGCACCGGCTGCAATGAGCTGACCATGAGCAACATTTAAAACCCTGCTTGATTTATAGACCAGCACAAGTCCAAGGGCGGCCAAGGCATATATCGAACCGACTACGATACCACTAACGACTAATTGAAAAAAATAACTCATCTGATTCCTTAGACTCCTTTCACTGTGTAAAATTCAATACTTGTTTTAACTTTTGTTGATTGCCCATCCTGATATGTAAAGGATGCTTCAACCTCTTCTTTTTCAGCAGACTCGTCATATAGGAAATCATATAGGTTTTGGTATCTTTCCTGTACAAACTTGCGGCGGATTTTGCCCGTTTTAGTGAGCTCTCCATCATCTACATCCAGAAGTTTATAAAGCAAGGCAAACCGTTTGATTTTGAAATGTTCTTTTTCTGCTCTTGAATTTACATCTAAGACTTGTTCCATCATGAGTTTAGCAACCTCAGGTTTGCTTGAAAGATCCATAAAGGTGGTGTATGAAATGCCCCGGTCTTCTGCCCATTTGCCAACAACAATGGGATCAATATTGATCAGGCAGGCAACAAAATCTTCCTTGTTACCATAAATAACCGCTTCTTTAATATAGGGACTGAATTTGAGGGCGTTTTCGAGGAACATGGGTGAGAACATTTGGTCTTTTTTATTATGCATAACATCAGACAAACGATCGATAACAACGAGATGACCATGTTCATCAATAAATCCGGCATCTCCTGAATGAAGCCACCCGCCTTCTAACGCCTCTTCAGTTTTTTCAGGCAGATCATAATATCCAGGTGAAACTGATGCAGATTTTGAGAGTATTTCTCCATCGTCTGCGATTTTACATTCTGTTCCAGGCAAAGGTTTTCCAACCGTTTCAGGGCGAACATCTCCGTCTCTATGCATATATGCAATACCGGTGATTTCGGTCTGGCCGTAAATTTGTTTTAAATTGACCCCAATGGCCTGATAGAAGGTAAAAAGCTCTGGTCCTAAAGCAGCGCCACCGGTATAGGCTCTACGCAGTCGCAGCAGGCCGATTTGGTTGATAAGTGGACGAATGACTATCTGTGTTCCCAGCCATGATTTGATTTTCAAACCCAGAGGCATTGATTTGCCGGTCATTTTGTATGTAGCTGCTTTTAATCCCACTTCGATGAAATAATTATAAAAAAGTTTATTCAACCAATAAGACTGGTCAATTTTCAGCCAGATTTCAGATCGAATGGTTTCATATATTCTTGGTGCCCCAAACATGAAGTGAGGTCCGATTTCTTTTAGGTCAGACATGGCAGTTTCAACAGATTCAGGAAAGTTAATGGTAATTCCAGTTGCCATGGCCACTCCAAATGAATTCATCTGCTCGCCAATCCATGCAAAAGGCAGGAATGAGACATATTCATCTGTGGATTCCAAAGGATCGACTTCAGTAATTTTAACCCCCATATTGATGTAATTTCTATGGGTCATTATTGTTCCTTTTGGGAGCCCTGTTGTTCCTGATGTCAGGCATAGATGACAGCCATCATCCGGACTGCCCTGATCGACCAAAGATTCAAAAAGGTTTGAGTCTTTTTCATGCTCCTTATCACCTAATTTGTACAGATCCCTAATGTCAATGAACCAGTCATCAGACATATAGTCTCGCATACCTCTCGGATCTTCAAAGATGACTTTTTTAACCAAAGGGATCTCATCTCGGACATCCAGAACTTTATCTACTTGTTCCTGATTGTCGCAAAAGACAGCACTCACTTTTAAATATTGAAGGATCTGAGCAATCTCTGCAGGCATACTGGTCTGATAGATACCCGCAGACAGGGCTCCGAGTGAGTGCGCGCCAATGGCAGTAAATAATAATTCCGGGATATTATCACTGATCACCGCAATGGTATCACCTTTGCCAAGGCCAATTGATTTGAGGCCTAGAGCAGTTTTTCTGACATAATCATAATATTCTTCCCAGGTATAGGTGTTCCAGATTCCAAAGTCTTTTTCTCTTAATGCTGGACGTTTGGGTGTGTTTCCGACCCGCCAGCGAAGCAATTGGGGAATCGTGTATTCAACTAAATGATCATTCTTGCTCATAGATTTAATCCTCCCCGATATACGCTTCAATAACTTTAGGATTTTGGGCAACCTCGTCGGGCGTCCCAGAACCAATTACTTCTCCAAAATCAAGAACATAAATCCTGTCTGAAATGTCCATAACAACGCCAAGATCATGTTCAACAAGTACAACTGTGATATTTCGTTCTTTTTGGATATCCATCACAAACCGGACAATATCTTCTTTTTCTTCCTGGTTCATTCCCGCCATGGGTTCATCCAAAAGAAGAATATCAGGGGCAAGGGTTAAGGCTCGTGCTACTTCGACTTTTTTCTGAACGCCGTAGCTCAAATTCCCTACCATGCTTTTCCTGTAAGGTTCTAATTCCATAAAGTCGATGACATCTTCTACATACGCCCTGTTTTCAGATTCAATTCTGGAAGCTTTACCATAAAAGAAAACTGCATGTAAAAAGCTGTATGTTAAATTCTGGTGCCGAGCCAAGAGAAGATTGTCCAGAACCGTAAGCCCGCTAAAAAGCTCAAGGTTCTGAAATGCTCTTGAAATTCCCATGTTAGACACCTCGTGAGGAGATGCATGGGTCAACTTTTTATCCTTGTAATAAACCTCACCTTCGGTGGGATGATAAAATCCAGATATGCAATTGAGCATACTGGTTTTTCCCGCACCATTCGGGCCGATAATTGATGTGATCAGACCAGGCTCAATATTCATATCCACATTGGATAGTGCCTTAAGTCCGCCAAAAGAGAGTGTAACGTCTGAAACTTTTAAATGTGCCATATAAAATCCAAATTCTTTAAGTCAGATTAAAGAAAACTTGCATCCCCAAATTATAAAATTTATTAATAAAAACGGATGAAACTAACACTTACCTCCTATCATAAATCATTTTTTCTAAAAAACGGAATACGTTTAGGCATATTCCGTTTTTATCTTTACCCGGTCAATTTTACCGTCTTTGGTTTTTGGCAGTGCATCAACAAACTCAACATATCTTGGTTTTTTATAACCAGCGATGAGAGATCCGCAAAATTTGATCAATTCATCTTCTGTCAGATTTTTATCAGAATTGAGTGAGCAAACCGCTTTTATTCCTTCTCCAAATTTTGGATCTGGAACGCCAAAAACACACACTTCTTTAACAGCTTCATTCTTAAGAATCGTTCTTTCCACTTCAGCCGGAAATACGTTCTCGCCACCAGGTTTAATGAGCTCTTTCTCCGCTTTGCGGCCTTTAAAAAATAAATGGCCGTCAGCGTCAATCATTCCAAGGTCTCCGGTATGGTGCCAGCCGTTCCTGAACGTATACTCATTCAGGTCATCCGCATTCCAATACCCTTGGAAAACCAATGGCCCTCTGACAAGGATTTCTCCTGTTTCACCGGTTGGTAAAAGCGTGTCAAAGTCATCTGCAATTTTAATATTGGCAAGCTGAGAGATCACTCCAGCTGAGCCAGGTTTTGTAAAAAATTCAGTAAAAGTGATCAAGCCCGATGTTTCGGTTTGTCCGTACATGATCCAGAATTTAGAATCTGTACGGTCTTCCCATTCTTTTGCTGTATCAGACATCTCAAGTCCTGCAGTCATTTCAAGACTCGAAAAATCATAACGATCATCTTTCATTGCATCTAAAAGTGCTCTTAATATAGGAGGGAAGGAACCAAAAAAGCTAACTTTTTGTTCCTGGATAAGTTCTAATGTGGTTTTAGGATTAAATTTTTCTAATATAATATTTTTGCCGCCCGCCTGAAGCATTCCTAACCCTAAATTTATTCCCATGATGTGAAATAAGGGCAAAATGTTTAAATATGTTTTAGAATCATTCAGGCCATATTCTCGAATAAGTTGCTGGTTGGCTAAAATAATATTTTCCTGTCCCAGAACAGCACCTCTGGGTTTGCCTTGTACCGCAGCCGTATGGATAATAACAAATGGGTCAGTTGACTTGTACGGTAATGGTTCTGCAAGGAGAGGATTATTGTAAAGATTTGAAAAATCAGAATCATTTTTATCTACAGTCAAACATTTTTTAAGACAGGAAAATGATGTTGTAAGTGTCTTTGCCTGATCGGCCATGTCCTCATCACAAATGATGATTGAAGGGGTTGTATCTTCTATAATATATGATACTTCCTCTTTGCTTAATCTTCTGTTAACTAGAACCAGAATAAGGCCGAGAGCAGAAGCAGCGCCTAATAAATGGAAGAAAACAGGATGGTTTTTACACAAAACAGCGACCCGATCTCCTTTTTGAAGGTCAAGGTTTTTAAGGCCATTGGCAAATTTAGCAGTTTGCGAAAATAAATCAGAATAAGTTGTATTCTCGCCGTTGAAGTGGATTGCGTTAGATGAACCGTTATAGAGTGCATTTTTCTCATAGATGTCAAAAAACGTCAAATTGCGCAGACTACTCATGAAGCATGCCCCTTCTTAAAATTAAGGATATTTTATTTAATATGCTCTTCTTTCACTTAAACTATAAAACGCTGTCTCCATTAAATTTTATAAACCAGAACGAGCGCTCAGTCTCAATCCATAATAAGTATTATTTTTTTTGTTCTGGTTTGTCAAAGACTTTTTTTTTTAATTTTTTTCGAAAGGAAAGAATATTGTAAAAATAGAATATCCTGAGTTCAAGCAATCCTTTTGGCTATTACAAAAGTGACAGTCATCGATATTTCCTGGACAAATATAGTCTTTGTTTTCAAAAAGAAAACGGCATCGATCTGATTCCATTTCCAACATGAAGCCCAGCCGGCCTGAAAATATTTTCATTCTTAATAAATCAGCACCTTTACCGCCTGCATTAAAAGCAAATGGTTTTTTAGTCGAATACAATAAGGTATTCTGAGTAGTGAAAAATCCTTCAAAGATCCTTTTTTGGGCATCTTCTTCAATGCCAACTCCATAGTCATAGATACTCAGAAGAATGCCAGCCTCCTCTTTTTTAATCGAAATATCAATTTTTCCATTGTCAGGCGTGTTTTCAATGGCATTTCGAATCAGCCCAGTGATCATTTTGTTTACTATTTCTTCAGGCAGCAAAAGCCCAGGCAGTTCATCTTCAATGTGGATTTGAATATCGATGGGTCTGAATATGAATTTGGGTTTAAGGGAAGCGTATAGTTTTGGGAAATAATATGAAAAATCAATTGTTTGGTAGTCAATTGACCTGGGACCGAATTTTTCATCGATCAATTGTTTTATCGATTGTTCAAGAGTGTTTGCATCAAGATTATTATTAATAATATTTTGATGGATAAGTGTTTCCAATTCATCCTGGCAGGCTTCAAACATCTTTAGTAATAATTTTTGAGCAGAATAGGTTTTGTCTTTCATAATATCAGCAACTTCATCTTGAATATCAACAATTCTTTCAAGATTTCTTTCGATCCTGCTTAAAGTAATATCGGCGTTAAAATTAGATGAAACTTCGAGTTTTTTCTTTAAAATCTGCAGGGAACCGGTAAGGATAGCAACAGGGGTCTTTAGTTCATGGGAAAGATGGTTGATGGCCTTGCCTTTTGCCCTGTTCATGGAAGCCACATCTCTGTAAGCATCTCTGACAGCTTCTGAAAACCTTGCATTCTCAATGGAAATCGCACAGGTCCCTGCAATCATGGTCATCAGTTCCATATCATTATAATCAAATTTGTTTTGTTTTCTATTAATGGCACAAAGGACGCCAATAATCCTGTCGTCACTTTTAATAGGAACTTCCAGAAGACTTCTTGTTTTATATCCTAATTTTTCATCTCTTTCAGGATGATCTTTATTCAGCTTTTCAGCATCATTAACCAGAGCATATTCCCCGGTTTTAATAATCTTGCCTGCAAGAACAGAATCGACAGGGAACCTGAATTTTTTAGCCCTTTTTTCTGTCTCGATATCATCATAAGCACCGCCGGCAAAAAATACTTCATCCTTGATCTCATCATGTAAAAGAACCAGAGCGCCTTCAGTATTTAAAAGTGTTTTTACTTCTTTTGAGATATAGGTCATCAGGTCTTCAAGCTCGGGGTATTCTGGAAGGACAGCACTGATTCTCATGATGGTTTTGTTGTTTGCTTCAAGTCTTTTTTCTTCAGTAATATCTCTTAAAATAACAAAATTCTCTGTTAAACCGGTTTTAAATCTTTCATGCGAAGACGCCCATATGACCACATCTAAAATTTTGCCTTCCCTTGTCAGGCGCTGCGTTTCATGTCGGGTAAGAGATTTATTCTCTTTAAATTTGTTTAGCAGCTCATTTGTTTCAGCTTCAAGGGTTTCGGGTACGAACGGAACTGCTTTGCCCTTTAAATCTTTAAGTGACCAGCCAAAGGTAGTTGAAAAAGAGGGGTTTAAATAAGAAACTAATCCCTTTTCATCATATACAACTATTGGATAAGGAACAAATTCCAGGATTCTTCGATAAATACGAAAAAGTTCTCTTGTTTTTCTTTCAGCTATTTTTTCTTCGGTAACATCTTGTAGTGTTTCAACCGCACCGGCAATATTACCCTCACTGTCATTATATGTTGATGCGGTAAAATATAACCATTTTCCTTCATCACTCAGGTCTTTGAAAAAGTCAGTGGCGGCGAATCTTTCCTGCTTTTTGGATGGCCGATTATATTTTAGACCGTAATGTTCAATAATTTCAGCATCCGAAGATCGGTCAATAATCAGATCTGCCATAACAGGTCGATTTGATTTATAAAATGCTTTCCATTGATCTTTTGTCCCAACCATGTCTTTGGCAAATAACCCGGATAGTTTTTCAAGGGCCTGATTAAAATTGGTAATGGTATGGTTTTTATCTACAGTGAATATGGGAATAGGGGCTTTGTAGATTATATTTTTAAGCTCGTTGTTTTCTTTTTGTAATTTTTGTAATTTGTTTTCAAGTGCTGCAATGAAATTTTTATCCTTCTTCATAAATAAAACTCCAAAAGACTTTACAAGATTAATTGATCCTCGTATAACAAATGATGATTTGAAAACCATAATTGTTCTTTAGCAATAGTTAGCCATTTGTATTAATAGGCTATATATATAAAATCATTGATTGCAATTGCAAGGATTTTAAAGGTTGAAGAAAAAATGTCAGATAATACAATAAAAACAGAGATTTTAGTTCACGATTTAAAGGTTCCCATTTCTGTTATTGATGCCGGGGCCAAGTCACTTCTCAACCGCCAGGAATCATATGGGCCTTTGACGGACAAACAGATTAAAGTATTAAAAAGGATTATTCGAAATACACTGACAACTCAACGGCTTGTAAATGATGTGATGGAGCTTGGCCGATCTAGAGAAGGGGTAATAATCACATGTGATTTTTCTATTTCATCCCTTGTAACCAGTGTGTTAATGGAAATATTTGATCTTTCTGATCCCAGTGTTGCAGATGTTATAAGAAAAACAAACACGTATAAAGAGCTTGAGAAAGCGGTTCAAGATAGCGGTACAAGAATATTTTTTGACCGAAAAGTTTGGAAAACTGTAGTTCATCTTGATGAGGCCAAGGTGAGACAGATTCTGAGAAATATTGTTACTAACGCATTTAAACATCGATATTCTTTTGTTAAGATTTCAGGCAGTATTAAGGAAAAACAACTGATACTGAAAGTAAAAGATGATGGCAGGGGTATCCCCGAGGCAGATCATCAAAGAATATTTAAAACGTATTTTACAACTGGATCTTCCATTGAGAGCGCCATTAAAAGTCATGGGTTAGGGCTCGCCGGGGTGATGGTATTATTAAAGGATATGGGCGGAGATCTATCATTAAATTCTGCAGATGGAGAAGGTGCTGAATTCGTAGTGAAAATACCGCTATAAAATCATTCCATTTTTTGAATATCATCCCTTGAGGAAATTTGTTTTTCATCAAATTCATCCCAGAAATCTTTTTCTTCTTTTCTCCAGCCTTCACCAAACAGCTTGTCAAATACAGGTTTGAGCAAAGAAAACCACGTGACATTGCTTTTTTTTCCCTCTTTTCTGGCCTGCAATACATCCGCAATAAACATAGAAATATCTACAAGCTTGTCTTTTGGAACATACGCATCTGCCCCCCGTTCTATAGACTGCTTCAAGTTATCCGGGGTGAGCGCGTGGGCAGTCAGCATCAGGCTTGGAACTTCAAGTTTGTTTGTCACCTTTAAAATGTCATACCCTTTAACCCCCATGATATCCAGGACAGCAACATCGTATGTGTTGTTTTTTAAAAGAGAAATAGCTTCTTCAAAAGTTGAGGCTGTATCAACTGAGCACATGTAAAGTAACTCTTCTAGGGTTTCTAAAATATCGGGTTCATCATCTACTACAAGGACTTTTTTAGTCTCTAGAATGTTTTGATTGTCCATTTAGCCTCCTGTTTAAATTTGCCAATTCTTCGAGAAATTACTCCTTATATTATCTTATTTAAAATTATTCAATAATTCAATAACATATTCTATATCAGCAAATGTATGACACGCATTAATTTGAAATCTGATAGTTTCATCTCCTTTGGGTACGACCGGAAAGGTCAATCCAACAACCAATACCCCTTGATCAAATAAAAATTTTACAAGATCATGGGTTTTTTTTGTGTCTCTTATCATTAATGGAACAACCGGATGGGGCCCAGGAATAGATTCTTTCCCCAGTTTTTCAAGGCCCTGTCTAAACTGTGCTGTTCTCTCTTTTAAGTTTTTTAACAATTTAAGACCTTCATCACTATCACAAATATCAATAGCTGTCACAGCAGCAGCACAGTCTGCAACACTCAACGGGTTCGTGTAAATATAGGTGTCGGCCTTTTGGCGTACAGATTCAACAATAGTGTTGCTTGCTGCAATAAATCCGCCGTTAACACCAAAGGCTTTACCAAAAGTGCCAATAATAATATCTGGCGATGCATTACAGAAATCAGAAGTGCCTCGTCCAGTATTCCCATATGCACCAATTCCATGTGAATCATCGACTACGGTGATAACACCATCCTTGAATTTTGAATCATATGCTTTGCAGATCTTATTGATTTCATTGATCGGCGCATAGTCTCCCCGCATACTGAAGATTCCATCGAAAATAACGATAACCCGTTCAATATCCGGGCTAACTTGATCAAGACACCGTTTCAGGTCTGTCATATCATTATGATTGAAAATACCTTTGTTAATACTGGGGATATTGCTGATTCGCATGGCTCTGATAATACTGTTATGATTGAGCTGGTCCCCAATCCAATGGGTCTTATTATTGGAAATAGATAGCGCAAGTCCACAGTTGGAAGTGTATGCAGAGTTAAAAATCTTCGCTGCGGGTTTATCAACAAATGCAGCGATTCTTTTTTCGAGCCTGTCATGATGAATAAAGGTGCCATCAATAAACCGGACCGCACCCGGACCGACACCGAATTCGCAGGTCGCAGTGTCCGCAGCATCAGCAAGCTTAGAATGGTTGGACAATGATAAATATGAATTCGAATTCAGCCGGATAAATTCATTATCATTTCCGACCAATTTATATCTTGGGCCAAATTTATCCTTTGGCAGTATGTATTTTTCAATTATTCTTTCAGGTGCTTTGACTCTTCCTTCTTGTTTTAGAGCTTTTAACTCGTGTGTTAAGGATATATCAAGTTTGTTGGTGGACATCTTTTTGCTCCATAAATTTTTTTTTGATTTTAATCAAAAAACTAGGTTCTGCATCTTTTCTTCAGGCCGTCTTTGGCTGCTCCTTAATTGCAAACATCTGAGGGTTAAGCCCAATCAAGTATGACTTTTCCTGATTGACCCGATTTCATTACTTTAAATCCTTTTTCGAAATCCGTATAATGAAATTTGTGAGTGATCAAAGGAGAGATATCAAGTCCGGTTTGAATCATACTGCTCATCTTATACCAGGTCTCATACATTTCTCTGCCATAAATTCCTTTGATCGTCAGCATGTTAAATACAACGATATTCCAGTCAATTTCTGTATTATCGGGCATGATGCCAAGGAGAGCGATTTTCCCACCATGGCACATGTTATCAAGGATAGATCTTAGGGCATTCGGGTTGCCCGACATTTCCATGGCTACATCAAATCCTTCTTTCATCCCAAGTTCTTTTTTAGCCTGTTCAATATTTCGTTTGGTTACATCAATGGTTAAGGTAGCGCCTGCTTTTTTTGCAAGATCAAGCCTGTAAGGATTGATATCTGTCACCACGATATATCTTGCACCGGAATGTTTGGCAATGGTCGCTGCCATACAGCCTATCGGGCCAGCACCAGTAATCAGAACATCTTCTCCAAGAACATCAAAAGAAAGGGCTGTATGCGTTGCATTTCCAAGGGGATCAAAACAGGCAAGCACATCTAAAGGGATGCTTTTATCACAATACCAGACATTGGTTACTGGTATGGCCAGATATTCAGCAAAGGCACCGGGTCTGTTGACACCAACCCCTCTTGTGTCCATACATAAATGCCGCCTTCCAGCCAGGCAGTTTCTGCAATGGCCACAAACCAGATGGCCTTCTCCTGAAACCAGATCTCCTGGCTTAAAATCAACCACATGTGAACCGATTCTTTCAATGGTGCCAACAAACTCATGGCCGACATGCATGGGAACAGGAATGGTTTGTTGGGACCATTTATCCCAGTTGTAAATATGGACATCCGTTCCACAAATAGCAGTTTTGACGATTTTAATAAGAACTTCATTGTGTTGGATTTCGGGAACAGGAACGTTCTCAAGCCACAGGCCTTCTTCAGGCTTTGATTTTACAAGTGCTTTCATTGTTTTCATAATACAAAAATCCAATTTGTTTATTAAAAAGAATTATTCTCTAATTAATCATCGACATTTTGCCTATATGAACTTTATTTTACTGAATCCTCCAAGGCTTGATGGATCCATTGCTTGATGACTCCATTTTTTCTGAGTGTCGTAATTTTTTTATTTATCTCAGGTACATATTTAACAAATGGAGATTTTTTGGAAATGCCAATACGGAGTTGGTTGGTGTTTATGGAAAACGGCAGAATTTCAATTTTGTTATAATGCCCCATCCTTTTTGCCTCCATAATGATATCGTATTCTTTGTCAACACTATAATTGCAGCGCTCGGAATCTATCATTAGTATCATTTGCGCCAGAGAGTCTTTTGGCTCAATATTCAAATTTTTATTTCTGAATGCGTCCCACTTTGGCCCCTCTGATCTTCCCCGAATCATCACCCCTTTTAAACCAATGAGATCATTCCATTTTGTGAACGGAAATGATTTTCCTTTTTTTACAAAAACACAGGTTTTTACCTCATCATAACCATCGGTAAAAATGGAGTATTCCGCTCGTTCTTCAGTATGAAAAAAGGTAAGCACTGCATCGATTTTTCCCTTTTTCAACATCTTTATGGCTCGTTGCCACGGATAGACTATGGTTTCAACAGGTATCCCCAAATCTTTAAAAATTGTAGTTATCAGTTGAATAGCCGGTCCAGCAAGCCTGTCTTGTCCATTTCTATCTATTTTTTTTGCATAGATTGATTCAGCGGCAGTCACCACCAATGTATTTTTTGGATATGCATTGTTACCGCATATCAGGCCAAAAAAGAAAATTGTGGCCACAACAAAAGCAAAGGTGTGTAATTTTTTCATTGTATCCTCCAAATTGAGGTCCCACCGGGAACATATACATCCGTCTTGGTTTAATGAATCGGGCCACCTATTAGATAGGATATTTAAACCGTACATCAGGGGAGAAAAGCATGTCAAGTGAATACATTATACCCGCTCTTATATTAATGTTTCGGAATATAGTATTTTGATTTGTTTCCGGCAGTATGAGCTGCAAAAATTTTATGAATAATTTTTGATGCCGGATTCAATCCTATTTATTAATTTTTCTTTTTCTTCCGGAAATGTATACCCTTCATAACTTTGGTTTAACAAAAGTCTTCCATTTGGAGTCGTCCAATGATTTCCAGCGTGATCAAAACAGATTTTAGATGTAACATCAAGAGTTTCAAGCATTCGTTTGATCTCTACAAGCTGTTCTTTTGGCGTTTGACGATCCAAATCATTGCCAGATTTTTTAAAGAATAGGGTTCCGGGCCTGGGAGTAAATGGTCGTGATCTGATATAATGTGGATTTATCTTGTTGAGGACAAGAGCGGTATGCTTTGAATGATTGTTTGACAATGCCCTGCCACCAAGGCCCGGCATCCAGTATTCTGACACCTGAAATCCTGCTGTCATTGCCTTTAGGCCACCATTGATATGATCTTCAGGAGTGGCCCCTTTTTTGATTTTTTTTAAAAGAGCAGCATCTCCTGTTTCAAGTCCGATATGGATTCTATCAAGTCCTGCATTCCTGATTTTTTTTAGGTCAGCCACTGGTTTCCTGACGATTGTTCTTGATCTGCCATACGATGTAATCCTTTCAATTGTGGGAAAGGACGTTTTTAAATGGTTTAAAACTTGAATGATATCATTTGTTTTCATGATCAGGCTATCAGCATCCTGTAAAAAAACGGTTTTCCCTCCGGCAACAAGCCAATTAAAGAGCATGGAAATACCTGGATGGAAATATAGTTCAGGTGTTTTTTGCATAAATTCATTAATGGATGGTGCAGTAATCTGGCCTTCATGACCACAATTTTCAGATATCTTTTTTGCCTGTAAATAGATATCATGCATGGCATTGATATCCTGTATGATATCTTTGGGTGCGCGTAGTTCAAACTTTTCTGATTTATACATGGCACAGAAGGTACAATGGTTCCAAGGGCAGTTCCGGGTAAGGCGCACAAGAAGCGATGCACTGCCACCTTCACTGGGTGGCCTGTACATGCCGGTTTCAAAGTTGTATTTTTTTTCAAGAGAATCGCGCATAGGATTATTTTAAATCTATATAGAGTTTTTTTATTTTATACTTTTATACACTGACAATAAAAATAAGGTAGCAAAGGGTTGAAGGAATAAAGATCCAATAAAAGAAGATCCGCCAATGGTTGTCAATGCAAGAAAGATAATAAAGACAACAATGTGGTCGGTAAAGTGAGAGTGTGTTACCATGGAGATACTTTTTCTTATAGCGTCCAAAAGCCCGAGCTCTTCGTCCACCATTATTGGGACCATATAAAGACATGTGTAACTAAGGACTAAAACAAATAAAACACCAGGAATAAAAAATAGGGTAAAGCCGATCATTGCAATAATAAAAACGATCAGGCCGAAAATAAATAATGGTATAAATAATCTGAATTGAGAAAAAACATCCTTGGCTTTAGGCTCACGATCGTATTTTAGTAATTGAAAAAGGGAATGTGTATATCCCGCAAATGCAACAGGGGCCAGAATGCCGATTGAAACAACGCTGACAGCCGCAACCACAAGTGATAATATGATCAGTGATACAATGTTGCTGATACAATTTTTCCATGCGGTTTCAATGTGATATTTTATATCCATTCTTTTTTCCTTTGTCTAAACCAAATAAATAATCTACTATAATACCCGAAAAAAAATGAATCAGTCAATATAAAGGGTAAAAATTGTCTTGACAAAGAATAGGTTTAGCGATCATATAGTTTAAGCAAACAAAGTTAATTTTAATTAAACTCATGGAGGGAATAATGAAAATAAAAGTCACCCAGGCAAAGACGAATAGAACACGGCCTAAAGATTCAGATCTGGGATTTGGCCAAGTGTTTACAGATCACATGTTTGTCATGGATTATTCAGAAGAAAACGGGTGGCATGACCCTCGAATAGAACCGTATGCTGATTTTCAAGTGTCTCCATCTGCCATGGTGTTTCATTACGGCCAAGCTATTTTTGAGGGGCTAAAGGCATATAAAACACCCGATAACACGGTCTGCCTTTTCAGGCCCAAGGATAATTTTGAAAGAATGAACCGGTCTGCAAAAGGCATGTGTATTCCTCAGATTGATATTGATTTTGTTATGGACGCTTTAAAACAATTGATCAAATTAGAAGAAAAATGGATTCCGGAAACAATTGGGACGTCTCTGTATATAAGACCCACAATTATTGCAACAGACCCGTTCTTGGGCGTCCGAGCATCATTTACATATAAATTTTTTATTATCCTTTCTTCTGTGGGAGCATATTATGCTGAAGGTCTTAATCCTGTTAAAATCTGGGTGTCTAAAGATCATGTAAGAGCTGTAAAAGGCGGCGTAGGTGAATTTAAAACCGCAGGTAATTATGCAGCAAGTCTGATCGCATCAGAAAAAGCAAAAAAGGATGGGTATGCTCAAGTACTTTGGCTTGATGCGATAGAAAGAAAGTACATAGAAGAAGTAGGCGCCATGAACATCTTTTTTCTTATAGATAACGAAATAGTAACGCCCAACCTGACAGGAAGTATTCTGCCGGGTATTACAAGGTATTCCGTTATCAATCTTGCAAAAAAATGGGGCATGAATATTTCTGAAAGAAAAATTAGTATTGATGAGGTTTTTCAGGCCCATGAAGATGGAAAGCTAAAAGAGGTGTTTGGTTCTGGGACTGCTGCAGTTATTTCTCCTGTTGGCGAAATTCGGTATGGAGACAAGGTCATTTCAATTGGGGATGGCACGCCGGGTGATACGGCAATGAAGTTTTATAATGCGCTAACTGACATACAATACGGAAAAGCTGAAGATACTGAAAATTGGATTGAAGTAGTCGATTAGGTTTTAGAAAAAAATAATCGATAGTCTATTGGCGTTCATATGAACGAGCGCTCAGTCAATATGAGGTTTCTTTATAAATTCAATTAATTGGAGATAGTATGGCTAAGAAAAAAGAAATTATACCCATTGGCAAGAGGATTAGACGTGCCAGACTGAAAAAAAAAATAAGCCTGGATGACATGGCCAATGAAACAGGGCTGGCAAAAGAGTTTATAAAAAAAATTGAAGGAGGGGATCAAAGACCTTCAGTTGGAATTCTCCTACAGATATCAAGAACACTTCATATCGATTCAAGTTTTTTGCTAAAAGAGCAAGATGATACGATAGAAAAAAGATCTAAGGCCTATACCAAGCGAACAGATAATTATGCGTATACTCCTTTAACACCGAATGCTGAAAATAAGCATCTGAAAGCCTTTAAAATTATTGTTGAAGCAGGAAAAGAACATGGTGGTGTAGGGTTTCAACATGAAGGAGAAGAATTTGCTTTTGTTCTTAAAGGAAATGTTGAAATTCAAGTTGGAGAGAATGTCAATAAGTTGAAAAAAGGTGATTCACTTCACTTTAATTCCGGCATTAAACATGACTTGAGAAATTCAGGTAAAACAGATGCAGAACTGATCGTTGTAGTATATGCACCATAGCAGACCAGGGAAATAAGGGGGGGGGTAAATCATGTTATTCAAGCTTACTGATGAACAATTGATGATTCAGAATATGGTCAGAGAGTTTTCTCGTAAAGTCGTTGCAGCTACTGCGGCTGAAAGGGATAAAACAAAGGAATTTCCTGCTGATAATTTCAAACAAATGGGTGAATTAGGGCTTATGGGGATGATGATTCCTGAAGAGTATGGCGGTGAGGCTGCAGATACAATTTCCTATGTTCTGGCTTTGTCTGAGATTGCATATTCCTGTGCATCCACATCTGTTGTTATGTCAGTTCAGAATTCAATCGTTTGTGAAAGTTTTAATAAATTTGGTACTGAAGAACAGAAAAAAGAATTTTTAGTTCCTCTGGCTTCCGGTGAAATAATTGGTGCGTTTGGTTTAACAGAGCCCGATGCGGGGTCAGATCCGGTCAGCCAAGAAACAACAGCCATAAAAGATGGCGATGATTATGTCATTAATGGTACAAAACGGTTTATTACATCCGGCCTGCATTCAAAAGTGTGTCTCGTAACAGCGAAAACTGATGAAAGCCAAAAGCACAAAGGAATTAGTTGCTTTATTATTCCCAAAGGGACACCGGGTCTTGAAGTGGGCCATATGGAAGATAAAATGGGGTTGAGAGCTTCTGACACAACGGATTTAATTCTTGAGAATTGCAGGGTGCCGGCGGCCAATATGCTCGGAAAAGAAGGCGATGGGTTTAAAATTGCAATGTCAGGCCTGGACAGTGGTCGTATCGGTATTGCTGCTCAGTCTTATGGTGTGGCAATGGCTGCCTTTGATGCTGCTGTAAAATATATAAAAAAACGAAAACAATTTGGAATGGCTATTTCAAAACATCAAGCCATACGGTTTCAGGTGGCGGATATGGCCACTCAGATTGAAGCAGCCAAACAATTGATTTTTTCAGCGGCTTCCCTAAAAGACAGAGGTGAAAATTACACTAGAGAAGCTTCTATAGCCAAGTTGTTTGCATCAGAAATGGTGAATGATATCACAGCAAGGGCAATTCAAATGCATGGGGGGTATGGATTTACAAAAGATTACCCCGTTGAAAGATTTTATCGGGACGCCAGAGTGTTTACCATCTATGAAGGAACCAGCGAGATTCAAAGAATTGTAATTTCAAATCAGATTCTTAGAGACAAGAGAAAACCTTAATAATGTCTTTTTTCTTAACAGGTTTTGAAATGTAATCATCCATACCCGCTTCAAGGAAACGTTCTTTATCTCCGATCATTGCATTGGCTGTTAATGCAATGATCGGAGTTGGATCAGCGTGCTCTTTTTCAAGATCTCGTATTTTTTGAGTCGCTTCTTCACCACCCATAACCGGCATTTGTATGTCCATCAGGATGATATCAATTATATCAGGATCTTTTTCAAAGAGTTTAACAGCTTCCAGGCCATTATTTGCTGTGATGATACCATGCCCCAATTTTTCAAGCATTTTAACCGCAACTTTTTGATTCATTTTATTATCTTCAACCAGCATCACCGTCTTATTATTGAGTTGAATGACCTGAGTTTCTTTCACTTCCTTGATACTGTAGCGAGTTAAAAACTGAGGGTCTTCGTTTAGAATATTTTTTTCAGGCAGGCAGATGGCCGTTTTTAAACAATCAAATAATAGCCTTTTTTTTATGGGCTTTGTTAAAAAACCCGCAAATCCGGCTTCTTTTAATCTGGCAGAATCCCCTTTGCGGCCGATAGAGGATAGAATAATGACCATTGTATCTTTTAATGCTGTATCCTGAATAATAATTTTGCCAAGCTCTTCTCCTGACATTTCATTTAGTTGCATATCAATCAAGGCTATTTTATACGGATTGGTTTTGGCAGCATCTTTTAGCATTTCAAGCACCTGATGTGCATTATCTGCGCTGTCAACAGGACATTGCATTGCTTTTAGATAAGTTTTAAAAATATCCTGGTTCGTTTTATTGCTATCAGCAATAAGCACACGGGTATCTTTAACAATGTCTGGCAGGATTATGGGATCTTTAAGGACTCTTTGCTTGTCAAATAATGCAGAGAATTTAAATATTGAGCCTTTATTTATTTTGCTTGTGACACTTATTTCTCCATCCATAAGTTCAACAAGCTGTTTAGAAATGGCAAGCCCCAAACCGGTGCCGCCATATTCTCGTGTAGTAGATGCATCTGCCTGGGTAAAAGAATCAAAAAGTTTATCAATTTTGTTTTCAGGAATGCCAATACCCGTATCTCTTATTTCAAAAAGGAGTTCAACTTTATTCTTCGATTCCAGTCGCCTGGACACATTAATGAATATCTCTCCTTTTTCTACAAACTTGATGGCATTCCCAGCTAAATTGATCAGGATCTGTCGAAGTCTGCCAGGGTCACCGATTAGGTTAATCGGTACGTCATCCTGAATCAGACAAGCATATTCAATCTCTTTTTTATAGGCTTTTGCGCTGATAATATCGTTGAGCGAATCCATGGCAACATCAAGATTAAAATCTATTTTTTCAATCGTAAGTGCGCCCGCTTCAATTTTTGAAAAATCAAGAATATCATTAATCAGTGTTAATAATGAATCTGCACTTTGCTGGGCAGTAAGGGCAAAATCTTTTTGTTCCGGTTCAAGCTTTGTTTCTGAAAGCAAATCGAGCATTCCAATAACGCCATTCATAGGCGTCCGAATTTCGTGGGACATAGTGGCCAGGAATTCAGATTTTGTCTGGGTTGCTTTTTCCGCCTCATCTTTCGCTTTTTCAATCTTTTTGTAGCTTTCCAGAAAGTTTTTTTCAAGCATTTGATAGTTCAATTGAATCAGGCAAATTATAAACACGATCATAAGCGCAATAAAAACCAATGGTGCAACTGATTGAACTTGGGCCACCAAGGTATTCGAATTTTCCTCTTTAATATGAGCAAAAAGAAAAAAAATAGTTCTAAAACTAAAAAACAATGTGAGAAAAATAGATAACCCAACCAATACTTTATTCGTATTATTGAAAA
>JAAEKY010000380.1 GCA_024227235.1 Desulfobacteraceae bacterium
GCATTATCATTAAAGCAGCCCGCTTTGGCAATTTGAAATTATTATGTTTTGTTGCTGTTTAACTTTATTTTAACTAGGGAACATTGAATCCTCTATATCAACTGCAACACTACTGGTATTCATTAATGCATTAAATCTGCCCAGTGTAATGGGAAGTTTTGTGTCTACATAAAACTGTAAGGATTTAAGAATTCCCTCATAAAAAGGTTTGTCTTTTCTTTTGGCTTTTTCAAGTTTTTGTGCAGCAATGGTAGCTCTCCACAAGAGCATCCATGCCATAGTGACGTCGCCCGTTGCATCTTGGAAAGGATGGGCATTGGCAAATGCATCCAATACTTTTGCAGACATCGCAGTCTGACCCATGTGAATGGCAACTTCAGCAAGTTTGTTTACAACCTCTTCAACTTTTATGGCTTGTTTTTCAAGTTCAGGAATGGCTTTGGCAATACCTATGGCTTTTTGCATTTCACCAAAAATATCCATGATGGGTTTACCTTTGTCCATGCCCAATTTGCGGCCTAGAAGGTCCATCGCCTGAATGCCGTTTGTGCCTTCATAAATTAATGTAATTCTACAGTCTCTTAAAAGTTGTGCCATGGGATATTCTTCAATATAACCATAACCGCCGTAAACCTGCATTCCCTGGCTGCAGACTTCAAAAGATTGATCAGTTACATATCCTTTGGCAATGGGGGTTAATACTTCGACAAAGCCTTGGTATTTTACCCTTTCTTCTTCAGTCGGTGCGACATTAGCCATGTCTGCACAATACTGGACAAAGTATAAAAGACTTCTCATGCCTTCAACAGTGACTTTCATTTCCATGAGCTGTCTTCTGACATCTGGATGTTGAATGATTGGAACAGATGGTGCATCATGATCCATCATGGTCAGGAGATGTCTGCCTTGAACCCTGTTTTTTGCATAATCAAGGGCATACATATACGCTGTTGTGGCACAGGCAAATCCCTGGAACCCAACCAGACGTCTGGCTTCATTCATCATGAGAAACATGTTTCTCATACCCTTGTTTTCTTCACCAAGAAGTGTGCCGACACAATTGCCTTTGGAACCAAGAGAAAGAGAAGCCGTGCTGTTGCCATGGATACCGAGTTTGTGTTCAAGGCCTGTGCAGATCACATCGTTGGACTCACCGATCGATCCGTCTTCATTAACATTGAATTTGGGAACAAGAAAAAGTGAAATTCCTTTACTGCCTGCAGGTGCGCCCTCGATTCGAGCAAGAACAGGATGAATAATATTTTCAGCAAGATCATGGTCTCCGCCGGAAATGAATATTTTTTCACCGGTGATGTTATACGTGCCGTCAACATTTTTAACGGCTTTTGTAGTTAGAAGCCCGAGATCAGAACCTGCAATCGGTTCGGTCAGAAGCATGGTGCCTGTCCATTTGCCGGTGAACATATTTTTAAGATAGATGTCTTTTTGTTCCTGTGTGCCGAATTTTTCTACCAGATGGCCTGCTCCCTGGGTAAGGCCCGGATACATCATGAACGGAAAATTTGCACCGTTGAAATATTCAGCAGCAGCGGAGGCAACAGTCCTTGGCATTCCCTGTCCACCCCATTCAGGATCTTCAGTAACAGCAAGCCATTCGCCCTCATTAAATATGTCATAAAGTCTTTTAAATGAATCCGGAGTTGTTACCTTGCCATTCTCAAGCGTACATCCCTGCTCATCACCCTCTTTACTTGCCGGCAACAGCTCTTTGATGGCAAAGTTTTTTGCTTCTGAAATGACAAGGTTGATCGTTTTTTTATTAAAATCAGCAAAATCCTCATGCAGCTCAGAAAGAGTTTCTGCTTCAAGCTGTTCATGAATTACGAATTCGATATCTCTACGATCAGAAATTACTTGTGCCATTTTAATACCCTCCTGCTATTTGTGTTTCAAGATTAAATCTAAAATAATTTTGTTTGCTTAGTAATGAATTCATACTCATTGATCTATTGTGTGTAATATGTTTTTTAAAATTTGGTATAATGGCTTTGAAAATAGCCATTTTAAATAATAAAACTGCAAAGTTATAAATACTAATCTGCATCATAAAATAAAAAGCTTCCTTTGCTGATGTCTGTTTCTTAAAAATGAATACTCATTCATTACATTAAATTTTTGCGGTGTCAATGATTATTTTTACAAATTAAGAATAATTCTATATACTTTAGTTATGAAAAAAATATTAATCAGTGCCTGTCTGGCTGGGGATTTGGTTCGATATGACGCCAGACACGTGCCTATAAAAGATCCTCTGGTAAAAGATTGGAGTCGAAACGATCTTCTTTTAAAGGTTTGTCCTGAGGTATCAGGTGGATTAAAGATTCCACGACTCCCGGCCCAGATTTTAAATGGAAATGGTCTGGATGTTTTAAATAAAAAGGCCAAAGTTATTGATATCGAGGGATATGATGTGACTCACTCCTTTGTTAAAGGTGCTGAATACGCATTCAGTCTTGTAAAAAAATTTGATATAAAAATTGCTGTATTAAAGGAAAAAAGTCCATCCTGTGGTGTGCATTCCATATATGACGGCCATTTTAATTCCATTCTTATCCCAGGGTTTGGAGTCACCGCAGCTATGCTGAGAAAAAATGGCATCAAGGTTTTTTCAGAAAATGAGCTGGAACAAGTAGCAGCGCTTTTAGATGGTCCCTGTCAGAAGACCTAATAATTTAAATTTTCTCCTGACACAGGAATCGGGAAAACAGGCAGCGGCTGAATGGATAAATTTTTATAGCACCTGTTATATATAAAATCTAAATGGAACATGTTTTGAGAATAGCTATAGATATGCTTTTAATCCCCTTAGCTTTCATAA
>JAAEKY010000381.1 GCA_024227235.1 Desulfobacteraceae bacterium
ATATTTTTTCTGAGACTTTTATGTTTTTTAAGGTATTCAGATATGTCGGAATATTTTTTTACATCAAACCAAGATTCGGAAGGGCAAGGGTATTTATGAAATCCAGCGATTTCATAATAACTGTCATTATCTTTCGTGTCGATGATTGAGACAATATCAGCATCCTTATCTCGCTTTATGTAAGATAGAATTGCGTTCATAACTACGCCCTTCATCTCAGTCTCTTTGAAAAAAAAGGGCCTGGAAATGTTTGCAGTGATTAAATTACGTAAACACACATAGAGACATTTAGGGCTAAATAGCGATAAAACCGATGTAATTGTATTAAAAATAGCATTCTTTCTTAAAATTGAATATGATGTTCGAAGATCAAATGAATTAATTTTTAAAAATAATCCGAGGCCTATCAATTGGTCGTGCTGATATACTTTTAGATAAAAAAAATTAACTTTTGAATTTGACAATACAATCCATTCCTGAAAAAGGTCCCAAATATCGCTGGAAAGTTGTTTTTGGTCTAAATAGTGACTGAAGACCTCTTTTTCTTGATCTGTTAATGAGATGCCCATTTTGCAGTAAGTATTATTCATAGAGAAATCTCGCAAACGATATATGATTATTTATGAACACAGAACGCGCTACTCTGTGGCGAGTGAAACGAGTCCGCAGGAGGAGTAGGTTAGCGATTTGAAAATACCATAACGTTCTATTTCGGTCCTACAAAAACCTGAACACGACAGATCGTTATATAGTACCCTGTAAGCACAAGCGTATCCCTTTTGAGGAGAAATATATTTTTGATAATATTGTATTGACTTCACGGCCAATAATCTCGGTGTTCCCATTTAGCTATCCATTTTCGCTAACGAAGATATTATATTGAATTCTGATTTTTGACACAGAATACCTCATTCCGATTAATCTGCAACGCAAACGAAATTGTCACTTATCATTATTGCTTAATCATCAATTTAATATAACTTACTGTTAAGTCAGCATAATTCCAGATCTCAGTTTTTTCCCTACATTATTGTGAAAATCTTTACAGTCTGTTTTCGGTACACTTTTACGCTGCTTATTCAGAATATAGTATAAGAACACTTTTTTGGTTATTTCGGCCTGACTGACTGTGGTCAGAACCGATGGCCTAAAAGTTACCGGCCTTTTGCCCGACTCAGACAATATGATGGGGTACGTGATGGATATCACAAAGAAATTGGCCCCTTAAAAACCTGCGCTACCATACCAAAGAGTCAACTATTCAATTTCATGGCAAAATTACGGATATGAGCCGGATATGATATAATTACCCCATAATATAAAGTTCTGAATGATTTTTGTGTCCGGACCACTTAGGCAAATCATCTTTTATGTCTATAATGCGCATGCCATAGAAGATGTTGTAAAAAATCAGATTATCAATGCCTTTCGTAATTCTGACGTCATGCTTGTGAAATATAGCTGCCCATTGCATAGGGGCCCCATGCAGTTTCTGGCATGCCAAACAATGACATATTTTTGCATCTACAGGATCTGAGCACGCCTCATATTGTACTGCATCGC
>JAAEKY010000382.1 GCA_024227235.1 Desulfobacteraceae bacterium
ATTTTCAAGTTCATTAAAGATGTCGTCTGGATCAACAACAAGAGATTTTACAGGCTCAAGCTTAATTTTTTTTATTCCTTGAGCCACCGTAAAAGCATCAGCAAGACTTAATTTTGAAGCTATTGCTTTGCCCAACTTTGCCCAATGCTCAATTTGCTTGTCTTTGGATCTGTTTTCAACCATTGCTTCGCGTCCTGCTTCTTCAACCAATGCAGAATCGAGTCTTAAAGATATTGTTGTCATGGCAACCTCCCGTTTGATACAGTTTGCATCAAAACGATGCTATTTACCACAACAATAATATTTGATAACCAAACTGTCAAGGATTATCAGCGCTTAAACATTGTAAAAATGTAAACCATAATTCACTTTGCATCAAACTCTTTTATTAGTATAGCCAGTCCTAACATCCCTTGACTCCTTGCTTCTTGAATCGGATCAAGATTATAAAGAGCAGGATTGGGAGTCGTATTAATACCCGCCTCAAGCATAAAAAAAAGCTGCGTTAAAGTGCTTACGGGAAATAGCGTTATATAGAGCAGTGCAATTATACTCTTTGGTTTGATTGATATCGACGCCTTTATTTAACATATAGATGATCATTGCTTCATTACCTGCGTTTGCCATATGATGCTATTATTAATACACCGGGGTTTCCTGCATCATAGCCAGATACAATATTAAATTCCCGTAACCGTGACTTCGACAATCCTTTTTCTGGCATGGTTGTCATGATTGATCACCACAACTTGCTGCCATGTACCAAGTTTGGTCTTATAGTCTCTGATGGGTACAACAATGGAAGGGCCAATGATGGCTGCCTGGACATGGGAATGGCCGTTCCCGTCATGCCAGGCAAGCTCATGTTGGTAATGGGTGTCTGGTGGCGCGATTCGGTTAATAGCATCTTTTAGATCCTGGACAACACCAGGCTCAAATTCGATGGTTGTAACAGATCCTGTTGACCCTATCGCAGTAATATGAGCGGTTCCATTTTGAACCTTGGATTTATGGATAATCTGATTAACCTGGGAAGAGATATCATTTATTCCCGGGCCGATCTCCTGGTGCAGTGTAATTGAATCAAAAAAGGTATTTGTCGCATTCATGAAAGCCTCCTAATCTTTTGATTAAACAATTCTCTTTTGATGATGACCGTTAGTAGCTTTATTAACTCAAGGTTTCAAGTCAAGAAATTATTGGGTGGTTAAATATAATTGCTTTGATGAAATAAAGCTAATTGTTTTGGACTGTTTAAAATCAAAAAGAAATAAGCGACATATAATGATTAATAAAATCAATAGGTTCAGTGTTTTTCTCAACTATGGCACAAAATATGTAATACTTTTTAATGTAATCATTAATAATTTGAATATGGGGGACAAATGGGGATCATCATTGAAAGTCACAGCGAGGATAAGTTAAGAGAATATTATAGTGCTGAGTTTAAATTGGATCATCCAAAGATTTCCTATCAGTTCAGGATTCGAAAAAGTAATTCAGAACCCATGTTTGCTGTTGTCAAGGAAGGATCTAAAGCATTGGAAAATATTAAAGAAGGCGATATCATTAATATGAGGTATCATTTTAATGACAACTCAATCCCCGCAGAATCAAAGGAAACCAAAATTAAATACATCGCTAAGGACAGTTCCGTCGGGTTTAAGGGCCATTTAGTTATCGGGCTGGATATTGGCCTTGAACAGGAAGAAAATTTAATAGTGGCATGATTCATATTTATATAGACATGTCTTTGATTTTCCTTTCTTGATTAAATTTGCGGGCAATATTATGGTGCTATTTATTTAACCTGCAATGATAGAGGGTAAATGGACCATACGGTGATTGATAAAGTATTTCCCGGTCTTGAAGAAAATCTTTTAAACATAATAAAAAACAGGACCGATTCTTTCAATGAAAGCCTTGAGAAAAATGGGCGTTTAATTGATATGGATTCTGACTTAGAATTTGATTTGTTACAGGTATTGCTTTTCAGTGAATTTGTTGCATCAAATTTTATTAGAGATCCGGCGATTTTTAAAAATTTGATCACGTCTAAAGATTTAAATAAACCCTATTCAAAAATGACATACAAGGACAGGCTAAAAAAGCTAATTCCCAAAGACATGGATGTCGCAAACGTAAAGCAAATCCTTTTAAAGACAAAGCTATATGAGACAATAAGAATCGCGTGGCGTGATTTAGCAAAAAAAGCCCCGCTTGAAGAAACACTTTATGACCTTTCGAATCTTGCAGATGCCATTGTTGATATTGCCATAAAGACAATATATGAAGCCGCTTGTGAAAGCTATGGAGTTCCAGTAGACAGTGAAGGAAATTCCCAAAGAATAATTGTACTGGGCATGGGGAAATTAGGAGCAAAAGAATTAAATTTTTCTTCGGATATTGATCTTATTTTTGTCTATCCAAATCAAGGATATACAAATGGGGAAAATAGTATTTCCAATGACGCGTTTTTTACAAAAGTATGTCGTAGCTTTTTAAAATTTTTTTCCGCGGGTTCTCATGGAACCAATTTTTACAGGATAGATACCCGATTGAGGCCCTATGGCGATGGCGGCCCTCTTGTTATGAGCAACCTTGCTTTTGAAGAATATTATCAGGCCCAGGGTAGAGAATGGGAACGATATGCCATGATAAAAGCAAGGCCGATTGCGGGTGATATACAAGCGGGTTATGCGCTTTTAAAACTTATGAATTCATTTATTTATAGACGATACTTTGATTATGGATCGTTTGATTCTTTTAGGGACATGAAGCATAGGATTACACTGCAGGTAAAAAATAAAAAATTACAAAACAATATTAAACTGGGCGCTGGTGGCATCAGGGAAATTGAATTTTTTGGGCAATTATTTCAACTGATCAGAGGGGGTGTTGAACCCAAACTCCAGGAACGAAATATTTTAAGTGTTTTAGATCTGCTACAAGCGCATCAATGCATTAATGAATCAACAAAAATTGATTTAAAAAAATCGTATGTGTTCTTACGAATGGTTGAAAACAGGCTTCAGGCATATGCAGACCTTCAAACCCATGATATCCCGCAAAAAGAAGATCAACAAATAATCCTCGCACTTTCCATGGGGTATGGTGCCTGGGATGATTTTACCAAAGATTTAAACGATCACATGCAAAAGGTTCATTATCATTTCAACCAATTACTTGTATCAGAAGAACAGGAGAAACCCGATAAAGAGACACAGGATCTTAAGGAGTTATGGGTAAACATTAATGATCCCCAGTTTACTGCTGATTCAATAGCGATTGGCAAGTTTAAAGAACCAGACAGAGTATTAAGTATGTTAAGGTCTCTTGAAGAGCATCCAAATACCAAACGGCTGACACCCAACGGAAGAAAGAAACTGGCAAGATTGATTCCGGTCCTGGTAAAGAAGATCGGCCAGCAAAAGGATCCAGACATCGTTTTAGTTAAACTGATTGATCTGATTATTACGATTGAAAGGAGAACCACATATCTATCACTTCTTATTGAAAATAAAGGAGCGCTTGAAACATTAATTACCCTAACACGGAAAAGCCCTTGGATTATCACCTTTCTTTCGAAACATCCTGCATTGCTAGATGAACTGATGAATCCTGGATCATTGTATTCACCTCCTGATAAAATGGCCTTGGAAAAAGAGATGTCTATCCGCATGGCAGAGATACCATCAGAGGATATAGAATACTTATTAGAAAGTTTGTGTATTTTTCGACAAATTAATATGCTGCGGGTTTCTGCAGCAGATGTCAGTGGGAATTATCCATTAATGAAAGTCAGCGATCATTTAACATATATTGCAGAAACAGTTCTTGCTCAGGTACTTCAGGTTTCGTGGGATATTGTGACAACAAAATATGGAGTTCCCCAGGGTATTTCTGGTGAAAACCTGGATAATTGTGGTTTTGCCATCATTGCATATGGAAAGGTTGGTGGGCTTGAAATGGGCTATAAATCAGATATTGATATTGTTTTTCTTCATAAAGGAAATTCCGGGATTACAAATGGAAAAGCAAAGCAAATCGATACCATTGGTTTTTATTCAAACATGGGCCAGAGAATTATTCATTTTTTAACCATGCATACATCTGCCGGCACTCTGTATGGAGCGGATATGAGATTGAGACCCGGAGGAGATTCAGGAATGATCGCTTCCCATATTGATGCATTTGAAGATTATATGGGAGATCAAGCCTGGACATGGGAGCATCAGGCTTTGATCAGGGCCAGGTTCGTTGCAGGAGATACATCGCTTTGCTCTCGGTTTGAAGAGATCAGGAATAAGATTTTGAAAAATAAAAGGATTGGAAAATCCTTAAAAAAAGACGTTCACGATATGCGAGAACGAATGAGAGAAGAGCGGTTAAAATCAAAAATTGATTTCTTTGATTTAAAACAATCTCAAGGCGGCATTGTTGATATTGAATTTCTGGTTCAATATTTAATTTTAAAAAATGCACATATTTTTCCCGATATCATATTTTGGACAGATAATATGAGGCTAATAGAAAGCCTTGATGCAGAAGGGATTATTACAGGCTGTGAAAGCGAACGGCTTCAGGATGCGTATGTAGCCATGCGAAAAGCAATACACAGACTCAATCTTCAGGAAAAAAGCCAGCAAATTCCTCTCACTCATTTTTCAGAACTACGGGATCATGTTATAAAAATTTATGATAAATATTTAAGGTAGGACCACTTTAATAAAGAAAGGATATTGATGATGAAGATTCACCCACGGATTAAATGCCGGATGTCATTTGTTTTGATTTTTTTATGTGGTGTTTCCATAGCCAACAGCCAAATTATCATCCAAAGTGGTGAAGCCCCCAATGCAACCGTGATCACAGTTGGTGACATCAACCTGTTCTGGTCGTCGGCCAATACACACTTTGGATATTTAACTACTGATTTCGGGACTGAATTTGCGGATGTCAGTCCCAGCACTCATTATTCCGGGAGTTATGAAACTCATGATGGGGTAAGGCATATCTGGGACGTAAGGCATGCAACCGATTATTCTTTTTCCACGCCTGCCTATGGTAGTCTCCTTTATGGTAACCAGACACATGATTTGAATAGCAGCTATCGGGGCATCATTCTTTTTAAACAAAATGGATATTATGGGGCAATACAGCCGTTGGATATCTACGAAGTCGAAGGTGTGCGAACCCTTTCTTATACCTTGTGGTATGATGATACCCCTGGTGCCTGTGACTTTTCATCTCTTAACCCCACCCCCTCGACCCTGACGTTCTATGCCACGGATTCAGCCACCCAGGACCATGACGGCAACACGGTCTATTATGGTGATCCTGGTGACTGGATGCTCATCCGAAAGACGCCAACAACCCAAGGTGGGGATGGGTTTGTAAAGTTTGATCTATCGGATCTGCCTGATGACGCCATCATTACCCAGGCAACTTTTAGTATCCACCATAATTCCACTAACAATTTTGATTTAGATTTAGGTGTTTACCATGGATTAAATGATGCCTGGTCTTTATTAGATCTTGATTCACCCATTGGTTTTGATCCTGACGACCAATTGGGAGGCACGATAATCCCGACTTATGCTCTTAATCATACCCATATTGAATTCCTTCTGGATACGGGTTCTGAGCATTTTCAAAATGACACCATAGACAAGGCCCTCACTCTGGGACTGATTCCAGAAGAGACGTCTAATGATAGTGTCTATTCGTATTTTGAAGGCGCTAAAGCCATGCGTGTCAAACGGCCCTATTTGATCTTGACCACCACAACTGCACGGTTGGGTGATTATAATAAAGACGGTGACGTGGATGGCCAGGATCTGGTCCAGTTTACTTCTTATTATGAAAACGGATTGCCTCAGGCAGACCTAGATCCGGATAGTGAGGTGAACGGTGCAGACATCCAGGTATTTGCCAATCAATTTGGCAGTTAGTAAATCAGGGCTTTTTAAAAAAAAGAATGAGTGAAAATTTTTACCGCATACACTGCTGGAAACTAATCAAAATGTTTCATTTTGGAACATTAATATAAGAACGGGTATAGATAAATAGTTTATAGCAATTCTTAAGAAATAAAGACAAGGCTTAACCACGGCCAATAAGTGATGATCAGGACAGCTAAAAGCAAAACCAGCATAAACGGGATGGTGGCTTTATAAATCTCAATAATGGGTTTATTAAATCTGTATCCCGCGATAAATAGATTCATCCCCACAGGCGGCGTAAAATATCCGATTTGCATATTGGCAAGAAAAATAATACCCAAATGTATGGGATCTATTCCATATTGGAGTGCAACCGGCAGCATGAGAGGAACCATAATAATAATGGCTGAAAAGATATCCAGCATCGCCCCAAGGATTAAAAGAAAAATATTCAAGAGAATTAAAAAAACCAGTTTGCTGGTAACAAACGCCTGACAGATCTTAAATAATTTCATTGGGGCTTCTGCATCAATCAAATAATTCGTAAAAGCAAGAGATACGCCAAGGATTAGAAGGATCCCACCGACCATCACCATTGATTCACGAATAATAGCAGTAAGCTTTTTTAGTTGAATCTCTTTATAAATAAAAACTTCAACGATTAATACGTACATCGCTGTTACGGCAGCAGCTTCTGAAACTGCAAAAAAACCTGAATAAATGCCGGTAAATACGAATATAGGAAGGGGGATTTCCCAAATAGATTCCTTGATAGCAGATAAGGCTTTTTCCAAAGAAAAAGACGTTAAAGGAACAGGGTTTTTACGATTTGCCCAGATACTCCACAAAGACAAAAGGATAATCATTAAAATAGCAGGCAGGATGCCGGCAATAAATAATTTTTCAATTGAGATATCTTGCCCTGAACTCATCTGCTGTGCAATAACCCCATATAGAATAAGAGGAAGGGATGGGGGAAGTAACAGGCCCAAGCTTCCTGAAGTTGTTACCAGGCCCAGGCTGAATTTACCTTTATATCCAGCTTGTTTTAATGCAGGGTATAATAAGGCTCCCATGGCAACAATTGTGACGCCGGAAGCACCGGTAAACGCTGTAAAAAGAGCACATACAATAAATGCGACAATGGCTAGTCCTCCAGGCATCCACCCGAAAAAGGCCTGGGTGAGTCTGACAAGGCGTCCTGAAGTGTTGCTTTCACTGAGCATATATCCGGCAAAAGTAAACAAAGGCAATGCGATTAGAATAGGGGTGTCGGCGATACGGTACAATTCTATGGCCATAACAGATAAATCAATATCACTGATATAAAATCCCATCATGGCCGCTGCAATAATGATACTGAAAAGCGGTGCACCCAGTAGGGCAAAAAGGATCAGTATGAAGACAAGAAAAACTATCATTTTGGGGGTTGCCTGAACAAATTGGTAAAGGAGGCGATAGAAAGTAAAATGTATCTGAAGCTGATAATGACAAATGATATCGGAATAATGCTTTCACAGACCCATGCAGGGATATTAGCAAATGCAACAAGGGCATCATTTTTTTCCATTGCCACAAATGAGAGGCTGTAATACGCCATAACAGCACAAATCAGTGAAGTAAATATGGATATAATAAGCGTTGTTAGTTTTTTTATTTGACCAGGAAGGTACCGGGAAATAACATCTATACTGATGTGATGGTTGTCCCTGCTGGCAATCATCGCACCAATAAGACCAATCCATAGAACCAGGACCCGGACCAAAGGATCGCCCCAGAGGATACCTGCATCAAACAGATTTCTTAATGCAATCTGCAAGACAGCAATACATATCATTAACAATAAAAGTCCTATGAGAATGCCATCCTCGATTCTTTGAAGAATCGATATGATTGTTTGGGCAAAAGATGGTTTATTGTTAGTCATTAGTGAGTTTTGTGCTTGAGTGAAAATCAGAAAGATGTTCATCCATTTGATCCACTATTTCCTGGGGGAGAACACCTGAATCGATCATTTTTGCTGAGGCTATTTCACCGGTTTCTTTCCACCCTAGCAAAGCTTCTTTAGACGGTCTTATAAATGTAATTCCTCTGTTCTTTAAAGCCTCAATTGCCTTGATATCATCCTCTCGGTTTTTAATATCAATTTCTTTTAAGGCTTTTGTCATAACTTGGGTAATTATTATGCGGTCATCCTCGTTAATTTTCAAAAATTTTTTTTTCTCAATGGCCAGGACAGCATGAAGATAAATCAGGGGGATGTTGGTTACATACTTAATCTGGGTATGCCATTGCAAAACAATGGCACCCACAGGGGAGGTTGCAATTGTGTTAATTAGACCCGACTGAAGGCTGGTTCGAACATCTGCAATAGGCAGTGGAATAGGTGAAATGCCAAACGCCTTTATAGAAGCCTGACTGATTTTATCATTGTCTGGAATCCAGACTTTTTGTTTTCTTAAATCCTGTACGGTCTCAACCGGTGCTTTTGACATGATATACGCAAATCCGCCGCCCATGAGTCCAAAAACAACAAATCCTGCATTATCAAGGCCGTCAATGATGTATTGATCCATATATTTTCTGACGTAATCTACTTCATCAAGGTTTTTAAATTTAAGGGGTTGTGCGTAAATTTGATTTGACGGGAAAAACTGGGAAAGACTTCCAGCAACAACCGCACCACCATGCAACTGGCCGATACGGATTTTCCTTAAAACAGCCTTGTCATTGCCCATGACACCGCCAGGGTAAAATTTAAAGGTCACACGGTTGTCTGTTTCCTTAGCCACCTGTTTTGCGCCATCTCGCATTTTTTCCATCCACATGGAGCCTTCTGGAGATAAGGTGGCAATTTTTAGTTTGAGCGCATAAACATTTTGTATAGTGAATAATAAAAACAGTATTAGTATTGGTATTTGTTTAAGGGGCTTAAAAATCATAGGTGTCTCCGGTTTACCAGTATTTAAAAGTAGTCATCTGCTCCATTTTTTAATTGAACCGCCTGTTTTTGAGCCCAGGTATTTACAAGCGTATAACCTTCTACATAAGGATCAGAAGCTATGACCTCATCAAGTAATTGATCATGGAGCGCTCTATCAAATATCATTCTTGCATACAATTTGGCAAAGAGAACTTTTACCATTAAGTTTTTACCCTGAGACAAGCTTATGGCCCGTTCAAAATAAAATTTTCCTTGTTCTGGTTTGCCGCCAAGAGCAGGTGGCAGCAGGCTTGCTAATGTTCCAAGATATAGATATGCGGATCCATCCTTATAGGTCTCATCAAGTTCAACTACCCGTTTCATGATCAACTCAATATATGCCAGATCAGCAATGGCATTAAAATCATTCTTGTTAAGCATAATCCAGCTGGCCCATGAATTACCAAGAGCAAAAAGAGCAGGTAAATGCTTTTTTCCCATAGTAGAGATGGCTTTTTGGCATTCTTCAAACGATTTGGATTTAAAGTTGCATGCATTTTTATTGGTAAGACATATGGCCCGATTGGCATAATTCAATGCTTTGTCTGCCATTTTTTTTGATCGATCCACATCTTCAACAAACACATCTGCATAGGTCGTGTATAGCAAGGCAGCGGTGTATAATGTTTTCTTATTATTCGGATCTTTGCTGATAAAACTGTCGATCATTAATAGATAGGCGGGTGCGCCATCTTCGACTAAAGACAAATCATCATTGTTTAAGATGGTTTTCGAAAGATGCTCCATCATGTTTGAAGTGGCAGAAGACATAGTAAGCGAGCATCCTGATGAGAAAATGATGCCAAAAATACAAAAAGCAAAAATGATGGCAGATGATATGGAGCGCCTAAAATTAGGGTTCAACAACAAATCAAATCCTTTATTTTATTAGAAGATTCAATAACAGGGTTTAATTATACAAACAGAAAATTAGCGTGTTTAGAAAAAAAAATCAATATGTTAAAACAAGATGCGCGTTTACTTTGACTTATCTTTTTTTTTAAATGCAATCTTTTCTTATTTTTAAGCAGTTTAATTTTTTAGAAGAATGAGAACTATATCATATGGGTAGAGTTTATATATAATTATAGGAACATAAGCAATAAATTGTCTTTTTATACTAAATGTGTAAACAGGGAAAAATAAAAATCATCTTTAAAGTTTTGCTGTTTTGTGCTAAAGATTTTCTCTGTAGGGATTAGCTTATAATTCAAGCGCTTATAGATGTTCAAAAATTGAATTAAAATCAGTGCTGAACAAATGGTATAACAGAACCTATGAATAGAACACAATTAAAAACGGTCATTAAATATAATCCGGTTGTCTTGTTGATTTGAATTATTTTAGCGGCTATTTTTTTGGTTGCGCATAGAGGCATATTCTATGATTTTTGATATTCTTTTTTATTCCGCCCTTTTCATTTGTACTATTGGGACATTTTATAAGGTAGTTGTCTGGATTAAAAAATCTGTTGGGTATGAAAACCATCTACTGCCTTCCCATCGGTTTTCAAGCTTAATCAAGGGATTGATCTCAACAATTTTTAGCCTCAGATTTATTCATCTAATTCAGTCTTTATTTATTGATGTCCTTTTCCAGAAAAGGATTTTAAAGACCAGTACACTTCGTTGGGGGATGCATTTACTTATTTTTATAGGATTCATAGGTTTGGTGTTCATGCATGCCTTTGATGCCGTTTTTACTGAAAAACTGTTTCCCTATTATTATTCTACCGTTAATCCCTTTTTTTTCCTGAGAAATTTATTTGGGCTAATGGTGCTTACCGGTATCGGTATTGCAATTTATAGAAGATATTACCTAAAGCCGGCCCGCATAAAGAATGCCCCATCAGATCTTTTTGCTATCCTTATCATTTTAGCCATTATTGTATCTGGGATTTTGTTGGAAGGGTTGAAAATGGCCTCAGTTTCCGAGTTTACGGTTATGGTTGAAGATTATGCAGGGCTTGATTATGAAGATGAGGATACCCTGGCCCTTGAAACCTATTGGGTAAAAGAATACGCACTTGTATCTTCCCGGGTTAAGGCGCCTTTTGGAAATCAGGTGTTGGCGCTGGGTCTGGAAGTGCATGAAACCAATTGCATGGATTGTCATAGCCCAAATAAATCTGCATTTCTGGGATATGCCGCAGCAAAGCTTATGTCTCCTTTTGCGATTCTTTTGGATAAAATAAATGGGGTTCCCATATTATATTATGTTCATATTCTGGCCTGTTTTTTAGGGCTGGCTCTGGTGCCGTTCAGCAAGATGTTTCATATGATTTCAACGCCCATAAGCCTGCTGACCAATGCTGTTCAAAATAAGGACAAATTGTTTAACGAAAATATGATGACAAAGCAGTTGATGGAGCTGGATGCCTGCACCCATTGCAGTACATGTAATTTGAATTGTTCAGCAGGAATGATGTATGAATCTATTAAAAATGATTATATATTGCCATCAGAGAAGATTCAGATGCTTAAAAAAGTGGTTTCTAAAGATCAATTAAATGAAAAAGAATTTAAAACGCTTTTTCAAGGACTATACATCTGCACCAATTGTGACCGTTGCACAGTGGTCTGCCCGTCAGGGATCGATCTGAAATCATTATGGCTTAGTGTAAGAGAAAAATTACTTGCGCAGAGTCCGGATATGCCTTTTATCCTTTCGGCGTTTTCTTTTGTCCGCGGCTTGAATCCAATGAATGTTAAAACCAGAGACTATAAAGCGCCGATAAATAAAGCATTTAAAACAACAACGTCTGTTATAAATAAAACTGAACCTTTAACAATCGGCATCCGGGAAAATGAAACAAATTTTACCATAGACCTTCCGCCAGTTAATACCTTTTCTCACTGCTTTGGATGTCAGAACTGCTCTACTATCTGTCCTGTGGTTGCAAGTTTTGAAGCACCAGAAGAGGACCTGATTATGATGCCGCATCAAATCATGTACAGCCTGGGTCTTGGCCTTGTAGATATGGCAAAAGACTCGGCCATGATATGGAATTGTCTTAGCTGTTATCAATGTCAGGAAAACTGTCCGCAAAATGTGACCGTTTGCGATATTTTGTTTCAATTAAAAAACAAAACATTCCAAAATTTTCAGGATAAGGGCCAATGAACTATACACTTTTTTTAGGATGTAATATCCCTGCACGGGTTCCCCAATACCAGGATGCTGCAAAAGCTGTCTGCCACAAGTTGGGTATCGATCTTACGCCTATTAATGAATTTATGTGCTGTGGCTATCCTATGCGCAATATTGATGAATTTGTTTTTCTTGTCTCTGCTGCAAGAAATTTGGCGCTTGCTGAGCAGCAACAAAAAGACCTCATGGTGCTGTGTAAATGCTGTTATGGCAGTTTAAAAATGGCGCAGTTCCATTTGAAGGAAAACCAGGATATCCTTGAAAAGGTTAATATTTTGCTGGCAAAAGAGAACCTGATTTATAAAGGCAATATAATCATCAAGCATTTTTTAACCGTTCTTCATGAAGATATCGGCCTTAAAAAATTAAAAGCAAAAGTAAAAACAAAATATAAAAAGCTAAAAATTGCTGCAAGTGTTGGGTGTCATGCCCTTCGACCAGCCAAAATCACACAGTTCGATACCCCGGCTGTCCCCACACTTTTTGATGATTTGGTTAAGTTGACCGGTGCCAAAAGTATTGACTGGTCAAAAAAGTCGGAATGTTGTGGCGCACCTTTGCTGGGCATTAATGATGAGTTATCGCAACATATTATGGAAAAAAAGCTATCCAATGCGAAAGAAGCCGGGGCTGATTTTATTTCTGTGGCCTGCCCCTATTCATTTTTACAATTTGATGCGTTTCAATCCAAAATAGCGAAACACAGAGGTGATAAGGAAACTTTAGGTGCTGTTTTGTATCCTCAACTTTTAGGATTGGTCATGGGAATTGATTCAAGTACTTTAGGAATTCAGAGCCATCAAATTAATATCGCATCATTGGAATCGTATTTATCAGATGAAACAAAGAATGAGTAATGGGAGAGATCATATGTCGGAGAACGACTTAGGTTCAGTACTTGTTATAGGCGGTGGAATCAGCGGAATGCAAGCAGCAATCGATCTTGCAAATTCGGGGTTTTATGTATATCTCGTCGACCGTTCTCCTTCCATTGGCGGCATGATGTCAAAGCTGAACAAGACATTTCCGACCAATGATTGCGCGATGTGAATTATCTCTCCCAAACTGGTCGAGGTCGGCCGGAACATCAATATTGAACTGCTCACTTTAGCCCAAATCAATCAGCTGGAAGGAACAGCCGGTGATTTCACTGCTACGCTTACACAGCATCCAAGAAGAGTGTCTCTGGAGAAATGTATTTCTTGTGGGCTTTGTTCTGAAAAATGTCCGAAAAAGGTTTCCAACGCCTATGATGAAGGATTGAGCAAACGCAAAGCAATCTATATCGATTACCCTCAAGCTGTTCCTTTAAAATATAGCATAGATGAGGATCAATGCATTTATATAAAGAAAAAACGGTGCAAACTTTGTGAAAAAATCTGTCCTACCGGTGCCATTGATTTTGAAGAAAAACCAATCCAGAAAAAGCTTCATGTCGGGGCGGTGATCCTGACGTTGGGAAGCCAGGCCTATGATCCTGGAAAATGGGACACATACGGATACAATAAATCAAAAAATATTGTCACAACACTGGAGATGGAAAGAGTTCTGTCTGCATCCGGACCTTATGCAGGTCATCTGGTGCGGCCATCGGATGAAAAGCCACCCAAAAAAGTGGCCTGGCTCAATTGTATCGGATCAAGAGATGATCATATCGGAGCGCATGGGTATTGCTCAGGGGTTTGCTGTACCAATTCCATTAAAGGGGCCATTATGGCCAAGGATCATATTAAAACGCTTGATGCAGCCGTATTTTATATTGATATACGAACCTATGGAAAAGATCTGGAGCGGTACTATAATTATGCCAGAAATGACCTAGGTGTCAGATTCATCAAATCCAAAATCACAACAATTGAACCGATCAATGCCAACGGGAACCATGTACTTCGTTATATTGATGCCTTTGGACAAAAAAAGGAAGAAGAGTTTGATATGGTGGTTCTTTCGGTTGGCTTAATGATTCCAGAAAAATCAAAACGACTTGCCAGAGATCTGGGTATTGATATCAATACATACGGGTTTGCCAAAACCACAAGTTTTTTGCCGGTGGAAACCACAAGGCCAGGGGTTTACGTCTGCGGCGCTTTTCAAGCGCCTAAAACTATTCCCACCGCTGTTATTGATGCAAGTGCCGCTTCTGGAATGGTCGGCAGTCTGCTAACAGAGTCAAGATGGACTGAGACTAAAACAGTTGAGGCCGTTTCGGAAAAGGATATCCGGGGAGAACCCCCAAGGATAGGGATGTTTATTTGCTGCTGTGGAACCAATATTGCGGCATATGTAGATGTACCGGCTGTTGTAGAGTATGCAAAAACATTGCCCTATGTTGTATATGCTCAGCAAAATTTGTTTTCCTGTTCTCAGGATACCCAGGATGAGATGGCACAAATCATCAAAGATCAGAAACTGAATCGAGTGGTAGTCGCTGCCTGTACGCCGAAAAGTCATGAACCGCTTTTCCAGGAAACAGTTGCCAAGGCAGGATTGAACAAATATTTATTTGAAATGGCCAATATTCGAAACCAATGCTCATGGGTTCATAAGTCTGATATGGAACTGGCAACAACCAAGGCCAAAGACCTGGTAAAAATGTCGGCAACAAAAGCCATGTTATTCAAACCATTACCAGAACCTGAAATGACGGTGAATCAACAGGTTCTGATTGTGGGGGGTGGTGTTGCAGGGTTAGAGTCTGCCAAGAATCTTTCTCAACAGGGGTATGTAACCTATGTTATAGAAAAATCAGGCCAACTGGGCGGACAAACCAAAAAACTGCATAAAACCTGGAAAGGAGAAGTTCTTCAAGACTATTTTGACGAACTCATGGACGATATTGATGATGAATCCCATCTCTTATACTGGTTGAACGCTGAAATTCTTGAAGTAGAAGGATCAATCGGCAATTTTAGGACAACCATTTGTTCTAACGGTCAAAAGCGAATCCTTGACCATGGGGTGGTCATTATCGCATCTGGCGCATCCCAATATATCCCTAAAGAATATTTGTATGGTAAAAGCAATCAAGTGATGACCAGTCTTGAACTGGAACAGGAATTCAATAAAAAGACAGATTTTAGTTCTGACAATACGATTGCTTTTATACAATGTGTTGGATCACGCAATGAAGAACATCCTTATTGCTCAAAGGTTTGCTGCACCCAGTCTATTAAAAATGCGATCATATTCAAAGAGATGGATCCGCAAAAAGAAATTTATATTCTGTATCGGGATATTCGGGCGTATGGAATGCGAGAAAATCTGTATAGAGAAGCCAGGGATATGGGGATTCATTTTATTCGGTATAATAATGATTTAGAGCTTAAAGCAACACAAACAAATGGTAAAATTCAACTTGAATTTACAGATATTGTATTTAGACGGGAAATGGTTATTCAAGCGGATCTTCTTGTGCTTGCAGCTGCAGTCACAGTCCCTGAAAACAATCCATTGTCAAAATTGTTTAAAGTATCCCAAAATGCAGATAATTTTTTTGCTGAAGCCCATGTTAAACTTAGGCCCAATGATTTTGCTACAGACGGTATGTTTCTATGCGGAATGGCTCATGGACCAAAGACAGTGGGAGAATCTATTGCTCAAGC
>JAAEKY010000383.1 GCA_024227235.1 Desulfobacteraceae bacterium
ATATTGGCATCCTGTACCATTTTTTCTATCTTGCTGATGTCATCAAATGAAATATTAAATGTATTGGCAATAGATTCTGATAATAAAAGATCTAATACCTGGCTTTTCTCCCATCTTGAATTCTTTAACTCTAAAATCTTTAAAAAAGCTTCCAACGCTTCTGATTCAGACCTTTTTCTACGGTCACTGATAGAAAACGGCAATGAGTCTTCCAGGCTGAAAACAGATTCGATAAAAGGCGCATACGATTCAATATCTGGCATCATCACAATAATATCGTGGGGTGCAAGTTCAGGGTCTTTTTCAAATTCATTAAGCAGCAGGTCTTTTAATACCTGAACTTCTCTCATGGGTGAATGACAGGCATGAATAGATATAGATGTGTCGCAGTCTTCAATATTAACTGCTGGATTATCAGTCCCCTTTTTTCTATGGACAAGATTTAAAATATCGGATTGAAGACAGGTAAGCATACTTGAAGCTTTACCCTTCTTTTTAATCGTGGTTAAAGGATCTTCAAACAAATCTTCAAAGGGTTCATGATAATTAAATAATTCCAGGCTTGAATAAAAGTTTTTTCCTGATGTTCCCAAAGATGACAATAACGGATTCGTCATTTCATAATGCAATAATGCTGTATCCTGCCCCGTCTCCTGCAATGCTATTTTTCCGATTTGCTTTTCTGATTGGATATCAAAAAAGAACTGATTGGATGGCGCCAGAAGGAACAAATGAATATCTATTTTTTCAGACACTTTTTCAAACACTTGTAAAAAAACCTTAGGCAGTGCAGATATGCCAAAAAGAGACATCTGTTTTGGCAGATGATCCTGATTAAACTTTTCTAAAGTAAAGTTTTCAAGAAAAGCATTGGCCTTAAACGCCAGATGGTTTTCAGGATCATTGGATATCAATTTTTTCCATAATCCAGC
>JAAEKY010000384.1 GCA_024227235.1 Desulfobacteraceae bacterium
CATGGTCAAAAAAGCATTATTGTGTGGTGTTGTAATTTCGATATTCCTAATAGGCAGTGTTGTTACTGGCTCTGCATCGGAAGACGCTGGCCCAGCGGACATGATTCTGCAGGCAGTTAAAGATAAAGACAAGAAGAAGCCCAAACCTTCTGTTTTCCCCCATGCAATGCATCAAAAATCTATTACCTGTGGCGAATGTCACCACGGAGGAGAGCCTGGAAATAAAACCCCCTACGTTGAGGGAATGAAGGTTGAAAAATGTGAGACATGCCACTTTATAGGCTCTGGTATGCCAAATAAGAAGGATAAGAAGAAAAAAATCAAAAAACTGGACACCTATAAACATGCCGCTCACCAAAACTGTAAGGGCTGCCATAAAAAGGTGAAGAAAGAAAAACCAGAATTAAAAACAAAATGGAAGAAAGCTGGTAAATGTGGACCATGCCATGTGACTAAAAAATAATACAACTACGACCCATTTAAATACAAAAAAGGGTTGCCCCGCTTTAGGACAGCCCTTTTTTATTGTGAAACTCCAAAAAAAATTAGCTTTCGTTCATTTTTGAGATATCCCCTATCTGCAATACACGCTCACCCATGGCAGTCAAAAGATTCAATCTATTCTGACGAACATCTATATCCTCAGCCATTACCATAACTTCATCAAAGAAAGTATCAATTGGTTCCTTCATTTTCAAAAGAACCTCAAGAGCCTTTAAATAGTTCTTTTGGGTAATGAGTTTTTGCATCTGTTCACTGACATCTTTAAAGAGTGAGAATAGAGACTCTTCGGCTTTTTCCTGAAAGAGAGTTTCATCGACATCAGTGCTACTGTTATCTTTGACTATATTTCTGATTCTTTTAAAGGATGAAGCCAGAACACCAAAAGCTTCTTCATTTTTCA
>JAAEKY010000385.1 GCA_024227235.1 Desulfobacteraceae bacterium
CCCTGATGAATTCAGATATTCTAACTTTGTTAAATCAATTTTAACCATCTGATCCATCTGTTCTTTTACAGTTTCAAAAATTGGAGTCATAAAAGCTCCTGGGTCCATCTGATCAATTTCACCTACCAAAAATAGGGTATCGTCTTTTGCTGAAATAATTGATTTGCCGTTTACTTGCTCAGGAATACTAATGGGCATAATCGTTTCTCCTTTATCTTTCAAGTAGCGTTACAGGGATCTTGACTTCAACGCTTAATAATTGAAAATCATTATTATTGATGTCTATCTCCGACAAATCAATGTTGGCAACATTATCATTATCTATTTGATAAAAAATTTCCCCCTGGCATTCATATCTGATCCTTGCTAAACCAAGTTGACTATTTTCAGGACTATTAAATGATCTGAGCATCATGGTCTTATAAACTTCTCTAGGATCTCCATCTATAATTAGGCTATAAATCGATTCAAACTTTTCTATATTGCTATTATTTGCCAAATTTTGAACTATTATGGATATTTTTCCATTCTTTACATCTTTTTTTATGTCAACTACAGCCTCGCCCCCCTCTGAATATTTAGCTACATTTTCAATAAGTTCGGAGCTGGCAATGGCGACCCTTTTTGCATCACTCATCTCTAAAACTTTCGTTGAGAGCATTTGTGTAACAAACGTTCTAATATTTGATACATTGTCCCAATGAGGTCCAAAATTTAAATGAATATGAAATGCCATTATACCTATACTTTATAAGTAATGTCATCACATTACTTATACTTGAATTAATTTACTTCATCCAATAAAGCAGGGCTGATATTCTCTGTACTGAATTCAGCATGGGGTTGAACAAATTTCAGAATTCGTCTTAATTTTAATAGAAAAAACACAATTATATAATTTGCACCGCAAAAAAGTTACGATGCATTTTTCGTAACACCAAAAACAGTCCTTATTGCATTTATGCTCTTTCTATATTTTTGATCACCATTTCATCTCAACAATAAAAAATTCTATTAGATGAATCAAATTCCACATCTGATAAAATGCAACTAATTAATACTAATTTTATAATTCACACCCTGTATTGTTTCACGTTAATAGATTTTTTATAGATTTTCAATAGTTATTTAATATTGAGAAATTGATCCTCCAGAAAAGCTGTAATCAGGTGTAAGCTGTCTTTTAAAGGATAATGAACTGCAAAAAAATTCAAGTTGCGAGTCGATAATTTTAAGCGCTTTCGAATTCCTTTGGTTTTAGCAATTGTTGTGAAAAATTAGTTTTTATTTTTAGTATTCAAGAGGCTGAGTCAAATATGTATGGATAGAAGATGGTTTGAAAAGCATTAAATAAGCAAGTTAGCAGGATGTATGGAAATTGTTTGTTTCCAGACGCCATTAATCAAAATTAGAAAATATTTCTGGGGATTCTTACATAAATGTGCAATCATAACAGGTGGCATTGAATTTTCATTTTCATTTTGACAAGGTTTTACTACAGGAGACCTTTGAATAATATTAAATTTCATCAAAGCATAAAGTATTTATCCAAAAATTTGGTTAAAATAACGAGGTCCCAATGACTTTTAGCCTTAGATCAATTCGACGTTATAAAAAAAATTCGTATTGTATCCTTGTTGCGCTAATATTTACAATATTTTTAGGCTGTCCTCTCTTTGATTTGGCATTTGCTGCACCGCCGGTGATATTGGAAGAAAATAAGGGAGAGTATCCCCTTGGTATGCATATAGATATTCTTGAGGATAAAGAGGGCAAATGGACAATTGACGATATTGTTTCTCCTGAGATATCAAAACAATTTGTTACAAGTGAAGTTGAAACCCACAGCTATGGGTACACAAAATCTGCATACTGGGTTCGTATAGAGTTAAAAAATATAATTAATAAAGATAGTGAATGGCTTTTAGAGATGGGGTATCCTCTAATAGACTATATTGATATGTATATCCCGTTGAGTGCTAATAAAGGCTATGATGTCACGCATACAGGAGATATGCTTCCTTTCTCCCAAAGAGATATTGAATATCATAAGTTTATCTTCCGTTTATCTATGCCTCCAAATCAAACACAAACAATATATCTGCGATTTAAAACTTCGAGTTCCATGCAAATACCTTTGACGCTTTGGTCTAATTCTTCTTTTGTGCAAAAAGTGAACAAAGAAGTATATGCTCTTGGGTTGTATTATGGAATCATGCTGGTGATGATATTTTATAATCTATTTATTTTTATAACAGTGAGAGATAAAAGCTATATTTATTATGTGTTGTATATTGCTGGTTTTAGCTTTTTTCAGATGTGTTTAAATGGACTTGCTTTTGAATATTTATGGCCAGAGTATCCCTGGTGGGCAAGTCGCGCCGTTCCTTTTTTTGTAAGTTTTGCAGTTTTCAACGCACTTCTGTTTATTAAAAATTTTTTAAAATCAGCTATTAACGCCCCGAAGCTTAATAAAATCATTAATGTATTAATATTTATAGTAATTCTGATAACAGGACTCTCTTTGTTTGTTAGTAGTTCTATCATCACAAAACCAGCTGTCTTTTTGGCTACTATTTCGTGCGTTATAGGTTTTTTAACTGGAATAATCTGTTTGAAGAAAAGATATCGCCCTGCTCGTTATTTCATGATTGCATGGTCGGTCTTATTATTCGGAGCAGTATTGTATGGTTTGAAAACATTTGGGTTCGTTCCTCGCATTTTTATCACTGAATATAGCTTGCGAATAGGCTCTGCCCTTGAAGTAATCCTTCTCTCTTTAGGACTGGCCGACCGTATAAATGATGAACGAAGACAAAAGTATCTTGCACAAAAAGAAGCCCTGGAAAATGAAAAACTTGCAAGAAAAGCGCAGACCGAAGCTATTGAAAATCTTCATAAAGCTGACAAGCTTAAAGATGAATTTTTGGCCAATACATCCCATGAGCTTCGCACGCCTTTAAACGGAATCATCGGTATAGCAGATTCGTTGTTGGATGGGGCAGCAGGAAAGATTACAGGACTGGTCAGGGAAAATCTTTCAATGATGGTGAATAGCGGTAAACGGCTGGCTAATTTAGTAAATGATATCCTGGATTTTTCCAAATTAAAAAATGAGGATCTTCAGTTACAATTACGGCCGGTAGACTTGAGGGAACTTACAGATATGGTAATAACTCTTAGCAAACCCATGGTGACAGGAAAAGAGGTGGTCTTACGTAATGTTATCCCACAGGAGATGCCAACGCTTCACGCAGATGAAAATCGACTGCAGCAAATCCTATACAATTTGATCGGCAATGCCATTAAGTTTACCGAGCAGGGCTCTGTGGAAGTCTCTGCACGAGTAGAGGGTGATAAAGCCGAGATTTCCGTAATAGACACCGGCATCGGTATCCCAGAAAATAAGATTGATATGATTTTTCACTCTTTTGTCCAGGCAGATGGATCTACCCAACGGATTTACGGCGGTACTGGTTTAGGACTGACAGTGTCCAAGAATTTAGTGGAATTGCATGGCGGTGTGTTGAACGTCCAATCTAGTGTGGGGGAAGGCTCAACCTTTACCTTTACAATGCCAGTATCTGGAGAAGAGGCTCAGAACACAGATGTTAAGACCCGGCTGACAAATATCTCCTTTTCCCATGAACATGAGGACGAGCAGGACGAGCCTGTGTGTATTGGCAAAGAGAAGTTTGAGGTCTTAGTGGTAGAGGATGACCCGGTAAACCGTAAGGTGCTGCACAACCATCTGGCCTCGGTAGGGTTTGTTTCTCATATGGCAGAGGATGGAGTAAAAGCGCTGGAAATGCTGGAAACTTTGATGCCGGATATTATCCTGATGGATTTGATGATGCCACGTATGAACGGATTGGAAGCTTGCCAGCAGATTAAGAAAAACACTCGCCTCAAGCACATCCCAGTGATTATGTTGACCGCCAAAAACCAGTTGGGCGATCTGGTGGATGCGTTTACCCTGGGGGCCAATGATTATATGACCAAACCCTTTTCCAAAAAAGAGCTGTTGGTCCGTATCCAGAATTTGAAAACATTACAGCGAACAGAGCGTTTACAAGGTGAGATGGCTATTGCAGAAAAAATTCAGACTTCGATTCTGCCGAAAAAGATAGAGCATGCTGACTTTGAAATCAAAGCTGTGATGCAGCCGGCAGACAAAGTCGGTGGTGATTATTACGACGTGTTGCACGGCCCGGATGGCGCACTGTGGCTGGGCATAGGAGATGTGGCCGGGCATGGCGTGACAGCAGGACTGATTATGCTGATGGCGCAGACCATTAAAGCGACCCTGGCAACCCAGAATCCGTTGACACCACGCGAATTGATCTGCCGGCTCAACGACATGCTCTACGCCAATGTAAAAGGGCGCTTAGGTGAAGATCATTTCATGACCTTTACCAGCTTGAAATATTGCGGGTCGGGGTGTTTTCAGCATGCGGGTGCTCATATGGATCTCATTATCTACCGTAAGGCCAGCCAGAATTGTGAATGTATTCCCACTAAAGGCATGTGGTTGAATATGATTCCCGATATTCGGAAGCATACAAAGGACGCTGAGTTTAAGATGGAAACCGGGGATATTCTGGTCCTGTATAGTGATGGCCTGACCGAAGCGCACGAGGAAGATGGAGAACTGCTGAAACTGCCACGTTTTATCGAGATCATCCAGCGCCATGCCGGGCTTGAGTTAGCGGGTATGCGGGATGCTATTATGAGCGATGTGCTGGTCTGGTGTAAACATACTCACCACGATGATATGACTTTAATGCTTGTTAAACATAAACATGTATAATGACAATCCTGATTAAAAAGAAAAACTTAATTAAAAGTATTATATCCACATAAATACTACGCGTCTAATAGCATTTATGTGGATTTTTTATTTATTACCCATACGAGTAAAAATGTGTCTGTCTTGTTAAAGAAAGATCAATAATTTTATATGTTTATTTCGGGACTTTAATCTATATTTTCAAACCTTCACTCCATCCCGTCCTGCTGTGTATCAACATTAATCCAAGGATCAATCGGAGCATATTTTTGACAATCTCTATAATTATCACGAATTTATGTTTTGTTTTTCTCTTTCCAACGGTAAGCGAATGATAAACTTGGCTCCCAATCCAGGTGAGGATTCCACGATTAACTCTCCACCGTGATTTTCAGTTATAATGAAATATGAAACAGACAGGCCCAAACCCGTCCCTACGCCTACCGATTTAGTGGAATAAAATGGTTCGAAAACCCGCTTGCATGTTGCTTTATCCATGCCAGGACCGTTGTCCTTTATTTCAATACAAGCCATTTGTTTTTTTTGATTAAAATTGGTTCTAATCGTGAACATTGGCTTATGGATTCCAGCCTCCTGCATGGCCTGGGCACCGTTGCGAAGAATGTTCAGTAAAACCTGCTGTATTTTTGCTGCCTCACAGGGAACAAGTGGAACATTCCCATCATATTCTTTTTTAATTTCAAGCATTTTAAAGTCATATTTTTTTTTCAGATCAAAGTCAGTTGCTGCCAATTCAAGGCTTTTATCTATAAGTTCACCAAGAACATGAAAAGAAAACTGGTCATCACTTTTTCTGGCAAAACTGAGCATATTATCCACAATATCAACTATTCGTCGACCAGATTCCGTGATGGTAGTGAGCATTCTTAAAATCTCCCTTTTTTCCAGAAAGAGTTTGATATTATCCATTGTGATGCCCAATTCTTCAGCAACTTTCAGGTTCGCCTTCATCTCAATATTAGTCAGACGATTGCTGATAACAGCGGCAGTCTGAATTATCCCGGCCATTGGATTATTGATTTCATGAGCCATACCCGCTGCCAAACCGCCGACTGAGAGCATTTTCTCACTCTGGATTATCATTTCCTCCAACCTGATTTTATCTGTAACATCATCGATTCTAATCACTGCCCCTTCTACACCGTTTGCAGTAAGAGGGTAAATTACGACATCCTCGAAGTATGTTCCATTCTCAGATTTATGAGGCCTTTTTTCCTGGCTGATTACTTTTTTCGTCTTAATACTTTTCTCGATTTCATACATTTCTGATTTCATTTGAGGCAAAACATTTGTAAATATATTCCCGTGAGCCTCGTCGGCCTTTATACCGGTTGCGTTTTCTGCTGCCTTATTCCAATGGGTTACTATTCCGGTAGAATCTACACCGATCAGCATTGATGGCATGGAATCTACGATATTACTAATATAATTCTGGGCTCTACTGAGAGCGCGCTCAGCCTTTTCCCTTTCAATAATTTCCACGGTCAGTTCTTTTGTTCGATCGGCAACAAGTTCTTCAAGATTTTCTTTGTGCCCTCTTAATTCCTTTTGGATTCTCTTTAAAATTATGATTTGTGAAATGAGGCTTGAAAAAATCTCTAACTGTTTAATAGTTTCTTTTGTTGGAATTCTACCGGATTTTGGATTGTCCACAGAAATCACACCGATTAAGTTATCATTCTCATCCATCATTTTGACAAATAAAAAATCTTCAGGATGCCATGCATCTTCTTTATCGGAGGCAACATAAGCATCGGAATATACAGCTGATACGCCAATATCAGTATTCTGACTTATGTGATGCGAGATGAAGAATGAATGTTGCCCTAATTGCTCACCGATTTCAAAAAACTCTAAAAAAAACTCTGGCGGAAGCTCTACAGCTTTTATCTTATCGATATCCTCTTTATCATATCCTTCAAAGGTAATGATATCTCTAAAAGGAGAGGCCTTCTTAAAATATGATACCATCAAGCTGTTATAATCAGAATATTCAACAATGGCCTTACCGATCTGGTTAAATAATATTTTTTCATCTTTAACCGATAGAATTAAAGCGGCGACAGAGCTAAACCCTTCTGTCTGATCTGACATTTTTTTAATTTGGATTTCATGTTGTTTAATTATCTCATTTTTTTTCTTTCTTTCAATTGCCATGGCAATCTGACCTGAAACGGCCTCTAATAATTGCATGTCATCGTTTGTAAAGTCGTCTGTTTTTGTATAGTGTTGGACAACTAATGCACCAATGGAGTCATTATCAATCATCAGCGGAACACCGGCCCATATTACAGGTGTTGGTCCAATGACACCGTCTTCCTGTTCTTTAACTTCAGGCATCTCTTTTATGTATAAATATGATTTTTTCTCAAATATGACTGATCTGGTTAATGATTGGCTGTGCTCGGAATCATCAACTTTTATTATTCGCGGCTCACCAAATTCATCTTTGAAGTATGGGAATTTAATTTCTCCAGGTTCCTTATCATAAATCGCGATATAAAAATTGGGGAGAAACATTACAGAATTCAATAATTTGTGTATTGAAGAATATAGATCGTTTAAATCGTTACTGTTTTGGACGGCTTCTGATATCTGACATAGCGTTGTATTTATAGTGTTTTGGGTTTCAATTTGTTTCTGAAGTTCTTCAATCTGTTTCCTGGCTTCTGAAAGAGTTATTTCATTTGAGTTTTTGCCCATTTTGAATCCTTATCAATTGTTCTTAATAAATCGTCAACCTAAAATCGTTAAACCCAGTTGATATATCAAAAACCAAAGGTTTTTATCGGGTGCATTTCTGGTGTTGCATTTTATCGTACAATAATCAAGTTTTAAGCTCCTGGTGAGATCATTTCATGACCTTTACCAGCTTGAAATATTGTGGGGCGGGGGGTTTTCAGCATGCGGGTGCTCATATGGATCTCATTATCTACCCTAAGGCCAGCCAGAATTGTGAATGTATTCCCACTAAAGGCATGTGGTTGAATATGATTCCCGATATTCGGAAGCATACAAAGGACGCTGAGTTTAAAATGGAACCCGGGGATATTCTGGTCCTGTATAGTGACGGCCTGACCGAAGCGCATGAGGAAGATGGCGACCGGCTCAATCAGCTTGGTTTTATCGAGATCATCCAGCGTCATGCCGAGCTTGAGTTAGCGGGTATGCTGGATGCTATTATGAGCGATGTGTTGGCCTGGTGTAAACATACGTACCACGATTATATGGCTTTAATGCTTGTTAAACATAAACAGTAAGGAAATTTTAAAGAAGCCTTGTCAGAGTGTTGCGTAAAAATTTTCACCCAACTTCCTTCCTAAGTTTTGTCTAACCTCATAGACAAAATAAAGGATCAGATTTTTGAAAAATGCAATAATACCATTTATATTGATTTTTTCTCTAAAGATGCAAGTTTCTGTGTTGTCATTATCCTTGCTGATAACTCTATTGTTTTTGCCAAAAATTGTTCCATCTCCCCTGGCATGACCGGTTTTGCTGATGGAGATTTGTGTTTAAGAGGATCGATAGGCTTCCCATTTTTATTCATGCGAAAACATAAGTGCGGGCCTGTCGCATACCCTGTCATTCCAACATAGCCAATTATATCTCCTTGAAATATCCGTTTGTTTTTTCTCATGCCTTTGACAAATTTACTCATATGAAAATATTTTGTAATGTACCCATTGTAGTGCCTGACGTTAATATGATTACCCGAACCCTTGTTATATCCAATTTGTGTGATAACCCCATCCCCAACAGTTTTAATGGGTGTGCCTCTTGGGGCTGCATAATCAACGCCCTGGTGTGAACGGTACTCTTTAAAAATCGGGTGAAGCCTTTTTTTAGTAAACTTTGATGAAATTCGTGAAAATGCCAATGGCGCTTTTAAAAAGGCTTTTTGCAAAGATTTTCCCTTCTCATCATAATATCCTGAGACACCATTTGAATCTTTATGCAAAAAAGCTTTAAAAAGAGTGCCTTTATTTGTAAAAAAAGCTGCTTGAATACGTCCATACCCGGCAAGTTTGCCATCTCTATATCGTTTTTCAACAAGAACTTTGAATTGATCTCCAGGTTGGATATCTCGAATAAAATCAATGTCCCAGGCAAAGATATCAGAAAGCTTGAATGCAAGCTCACATCTTTCCCCAGATTTTTTAACTGCTTCAAACAAACTATAACGGATAGAAGAAGACACGACTTCAAGGTCTACATCATATTCAATGGGCGCTTGAAAAATTGAAAATTTACCATTTTCATTCTGGACAACCAATTTTTTTTCTTGGTTGATTTCATACTCAAACCCTATAAGATTATTTTCTTGCAAAAGAATCTTATAGGGTTGACCTTTTCTAATACGTGTGAATGAAAAAACATTTTTACTTTGTCGACTTATTTTATATATAATTTTCAAAGGAAGATATTTATTGAGCAATGAAGAAGCGGTATCTCCTCTTCTTATAACTCCTTTTACAATCTGAAGATCTGGAAGGGTAATGCCAGAGTGCTGTTCGAATTTTTGATTTGAGCGCAATGCAAAAGCAGTACTACATGTAAGGGTAAAAAAAATACCGGTAAAGAAAACCATATAAACGATACTTTTAATTAAAAAGGACTTCGGACAATTTATAATTTTACTGCTCAACTTCAGGTTCAGGAAATTTCCCATAATGTGTTCCCTTTTAAATAAATTTTAAGTCCGTCTGGCACCATATAAAAACGAAAGCCTTTAGTAAAGCATATTTTCAACTTTCATACCAAGGGATGATTAATGGTTTTAAATACCCTGAAAAGATTGAGTATCTGTGGTCTTCAACGATATTTATAAAAATTCTTTAGGTAACATGCTGTTTTAATTTGGATTTCAATGACGATATTTAATCGTTTTGTTGATATATAAACAGTTTGGTGTTTTATATATCGCTATGAGGCGCACTGAGCGTATATTAAAAAATTAACCGGTTAGCAATTAAGTCTTGCACATTCCTTCCAAATTTGTTGCTCCAATTCAATTTTTTAGATCAATTGTCCAAAACTCAGCAATAAAAAAACAAGAATCTAAAAACTATGGGGTGTTCACTGATTGTTTTTACTATCGACTTATGATATAGCAGGAACCCAAAATGACATTTTAGTTTGAGCATCTTCTAACTGAGTTGCTCTATGGGAGTTATAAATGAAAAAGATATTGTCAATATTCTGGTTGAAACTGGCTTTTTTAGTCATATCTTCAGCATGTTTTGCTGCCAGCGGGGATATACACGTCCACCGATCAACCCCCTTGCCTATCATAGGAGAAACCTTCTCTGCCATAGTGATCATTGACAGTGGGACCATGCCTTTAGGGGGATACACTATTGACATACTGTATGACTCATCCATTTATAATATTACAGCTATTGAGGGCGTTTCAGGTTTCAATACACTGCCTGTGATGAATAATGCAACATTCACCTCAGGACAAACCCGGGTGACCGGCACACAAGGGGAAAACCTCATCACTCCTGATGGACAAGTAGCGGTAATGACAATTACATTTACAACTATTAGCACTCCAGAAGGGTACTCGCCCATAAATATTCAAAAAATTGATGTTTTCGATACAGACAGCACTCAGATTTCAGGAGGAGATGATACTGACAATGATGGTATCTCAGATAGTGTAGATAACAGCCCTGACATTGCAAATTCCGACCAGGTGGATACGGACGGTGATGGAATTGGAAACGCTGGTGATACTTATCCCAATGACTATGACAATGACGGTTTTGAGGGTGCGTCAGACAATTGTCTGCAAGTCTTCAACCCGGACCAGACAGATACTGACGGGGATGGAACAGGTGATAGCTGTGATCCAGATGATGACAATGATGGGCTATCTGACAATCAGGAAATAGCCCTTGGTACGGATCCGCTTTTGGCTGACTCAGATGGGGACGGTTACACAGATGGAGAGGAAATTACCCAGGGCACTGATCCTTCAGTTCAAAACGAGAAAGCTTCTCTTGCCATATCCACGGACAAAACACCCTACTCATTAGGTGAATCTGCCACTATCATGGCGACCATAGAAAATCTGGGGATAGATATTGTTGACGGCAATCTTTCATTGAAACTGGTTACCGGTAAAGATAGCATTACAGATAAATTCTGGAGCACTCAGGATAATTTCCAGGAAGGAGACAGAGAGAATACAGACACCTATACCAATCCTGGCAAAGTAAAATTACTTTCACTTGATGATAATTTTGAGAAAACAGTTATAAATGAAGACCGTTGGCGTATTTATGATGATTATTCCGATAGTATTATTAAAATTGAAAACGGCATGCTTCAGATTAGTATCCAGTCAACAGATGTTACTAATAAACAAGCCAATGTAATTGGGAAATTTGCTATTAAAAATGAAAATGTCTCCTTTGAAATTGATTGGGGAGGGCTTGATTTTAATCTTACAGGAGACGGTGATGTTGGCCCAGAACTCTTTATGGGTGTGGATGGAGCCTCCTTAGTGTATATTAAACGTATCGTTGATAATGGCACTCATTATTATCAAAGAAACGTGCATATAAATGAATCGTATTTTAATTATCAAAGAATTCCGACCACAGATATATCTGGAAAATTTCGTATTACCCGCGCTGGCGGAAAGGTTCATACGTATTATTATAGCAATAATGAATGGTTAGAACTTGGAATAGCTACCTCATTTCCAAATAGCCCGGCCCGGCCAAATCTCAAAATTTGGAAAGGCGCCGCTGGCGGAGCCAGTGCATGGTTTGACAACTTTAAGGTTATAACCCCGGATAATACATATCTTAAACGCGGCACCTGGACAGCCAACTATGATTCAGGGATTGAAGGTTTTGACTGGGGTGTTTTGAGCTGGACCGGGGATTGGGGGTGTTTATCTGAAGGTGCCTGTGCCACTGATACACTGTTTTCCGGCTCACTACAAATGGGAGATGGCTCAGGGGATCTCACTGATCTTCCCCTTGAATATCACACCACTTTTTTCCTGGATCATACACCAGTGGAAAATATGCGACTTTTAATCGATGTTACCAGTGTATCGAGTAATGACGGAGCAAGCATTTTTATAAATGGCCAAAAGTTGGGAAATCTTGAACATGTTGTAGAATACAATTCGAATTATTTTTATATTACTCCAGATCTGCTTCTGGAGGGAGAAAACACTATTTCGATTATTTTGAGTTGGGTCGAAGCAATGGACGAGTATGATGATATATGGATCAACAACATATCCATTCTTGAAGGCACCCAAATTCGTTTCCGTACCAAGAGTGCCGATAATGAAACAAATTTATCTGCCGCGGTTTGGTCAGATTATATCCTCACACCGGGCAGTACCATTGCCAGTCCAGACAATAGGTTTATCGAAATCCAGGCTGAGCTGGAAACCTCAAATTTAGAAATGAGCCCGTATATTGATTCGATCTCCATTGAATCCAATAATGAGAACATACTGTGGGAAACCAGCACCATAATAAATCAACCAAACGGAATCGTAGACAATCCCTCAAATCAAACTTCCACATTGAACACCCTTGGCATATTTTATCTCAATGCACGGCTGATTAATAAAAATGGAGAACTAATCAATGCCACAACATATCCTTTAACAGTCTCACAGGGTGATATTGATGGAGATGGCATCCCCGATGAACTGGACAACAGTCCTGATATACCAAACCCAGATCAGGCGGATACAGATGGTGATGGTATTGGTGATATCAGTGATGCATATCCCAATGATCAAGACAATGACGGTTTTGAAGGAGTGTCAGACAATTGCCCGGAAATGTTTAACCCGGATCAGACAGATACAGACGGGGATAGCCTTGGTGATGCCTGTGATCCAGATGATGACAATGACGGTCTTACTGACAACCAGGAATTGGCCCTTGGCACTGATTCGCTTTTAGCTGACTCAGATGGGGATGGTTACACAGATGGAGAAGAAATTACCCTAGGCACTGATCCTTTGGTTCAAAATGAAAAAGCAGCTCTCATGATTTCCACTGACAAGGGATACTTCTCACCAGGGGAATCTGCCAC
>JAAEKY010000386.1 GCA_024227235.1 Desulfobacteraceae bacterium
AGGAATAGCGAGCTATTTCGAGGATTTTTGCCGATTCGGATCGCGTGAAGGTGGCCTGAAGCTGAGATGCATAAAATGTGAAGTTATTTTTTCGCGAACCCTTAGTCGGATCTTTCAATGGAACTATGCCAACTTTTGATTTGGCATTTGGCCTTTAAATAACTTGCCAATATCATGGAAAATATGTTAGTTGAAACACCTTAACGCCTGCTGGGTGGGGCCCGCCATTATTTTGTGCGCCAAAAGGGGTCTATAGATATGGAAACAGCCTCATCCGGCCCCCTTTGACAAAGGGGCAGAATATGCACGATAGGGGAATACATATTAAAATCTGATGAGGTTTTAAGGTGCAAGCATCCCACCCGGATATAAAACCGAAGATAGCCCGGCATCCTCTATGCAATTCTGATCCCACCACGCCTCCTGCCTATAAAAAAATTTATTTTGTGGCCTTTTTCTTCTTCGGCATCTTTTTCGCTGGCATTTCATTGGCTGAAGAAGTAAGCAAGATTAAAACATTTGAAAGCGATACCCTGACAGAATACACCATTGCATACCTGTACAAGAGCGCAAAATATCATCTTCACTATTCAAATAATAAAACCGATCAACTGGTGGGGATCAAATACAACCCTGCCCACAGGTTTGCAGCCTTTAAAGATCTTCAACCCATATTGACCAAATTGGTGGAACAGGCGGATCGAATCAATAACGTCAAACTTTCGTACTTGACGACATTCGAATTCCTGGGCTGTGATGATATATTTATCAAAAGCTTTCTAGCATTTAGAAAAGAAACGGAGTGGCAAAATTACCTGATTGAATCGAAAAAGAGATATGTCCGGCCGCCCTATGATTTCGTGAAGAAACAACTGACAAATAAGGGCGTATTCTCCGAGCTAGGCAGACTCTTCCTGTCACTGGGTTATGAAATGACGTTTTCCTCCTTTGAAAAACTTGCCGTTCGCAAAGCAAAAGATTTCAATTTTTATTCCGATCTAAAGCAGTATGGCATATTACCCGATGATAAATTTCCTGTGCCCTTAATTCTCTATTTTTCTTTTTATAAAGAATAGAAAGGACCGTCTATGGCCGGACACAATTGTGAAAATTGCGGATTCAGAAAAAAATATGACAAAAATCCCAAATCAATTTTGGGACTGCTTTGGCGATGGCATGCCAATTGGTGCCCTGGATGGAAAAAATAT
>JAAEKY010000387.1 GCA_024227235.1 Desulfobacteraceae bacterium
ACATTTTATATAAACAAATATCATGACAATATTTATTGACAATTTGTTTGTCCGAATTGAGCTGCAAATTCCTCAATTGAAACCCCTTGGTTGTCAATAATAAAATCAACTAAATCTTCGCCATCTATGTCGCTGTCTTTATCAAAGTCTTCCTTACATCTGGCTTGATGTTCAAATGTTACGGCCGAAAGAGTCCATGCATTAAAAATTCCTTCACTTAAATCTGAATAAAATGGTGCACCGATACTTATAGAAGTCGTCCCTCCATCAAGACTGTAGCTGGCACTGAATTGATCTGTGGTATCATTAAAGTGTATCCCAAATATAGCATCATCTGTAATGTTTTCCTGGATTATCGGAATGATGTGAACCTGCTCAGTGTCTGAAAAATCGTCTTCATAATGGAAAAAGATATTCAGCCCTTCGGGTATACCAAAATTATTCGCTACTATTGGCCCTAAATTAATTATTCCAACTTCGATCATTTTTTGTTCCCAACTTGAAGCATGGCCAAAATAGAGGGACATAATAATCGCATGGTTCAACGATACCACGGGTTGTATCCATCTGGATTCTGATGAAAAATCTCCTTGATCATCTGCTACAGCAAAAGCAGGGTTTGATGTGATAGCAGTGCTATATTGTTCTACTTCAAAATAAAAATCTGATAAATCAGTTTCAACCTGCCCGGGATCACTTAAGGTCAAGACCCCATTTTCTTCTATCGCAGTACCTTTTATATTTTCCCACAATATTCCATCATTAAACTCATCAACAACACTGCCGGGTAGATTTTCATCGATACTAAAAGATTCCACACTGTTCGAAAAGGGTTCACTATTTGAATCAGGGCAATATGCTTTTTCACTCTTAACTATGAAATTATCATAAGCAATCTGTCCTCCTGTTGTACTATTATCAGGGAAAGCAGAAAGATCTATATGAAAATGAACAGGGCCACCTGATCCCTCTCCGGAACATATTTCAACAAAATCGGCTCCATCATGATAATAGGCCCAAAGCCTGGTTCCTCTTCGTATCATTTTTAGTTTACCATTTAAATCGGCAACTGATATCCCATGTGTGATGCCACCAAATTCGACATAGTAACCATTATCAACTCTTGAAATAGACATTTCTGTGGGATTGTCCTTTTCATGCGCAAATAATCTTAAGTTTAGAGAGTTGCCGGCCATCTGTGATTCTAAAAGATCAAAATCAACTATGACATCAAAATTTCCAACAAACACACAATTTGTACGGATGCCCTCTTCTTCTGAGCTGCTTGAAGGGGGTAGGGAAAGAATTAACTGACCATTTGATTGCTCAAGGTCACCATCTTCCTGGTTTAATTCCCAAAAGGCTGAATTTAAGTCAGGGCCCTCAAAATCATCACTGAATTTTATATCCAGCGTGCAGGCAGGGTTATCATCTATTAATCCATTCTGATCGTTATCTATATTATCGCAAAGTTCAGGGGCACCTGAATAGATGTTAGGATCGTTATCATTACTGTCATCTCCACCAAGGACAGCGGGGTCACCATCCCATCCACCACTGTCTATTGGCCCTTCTACATATCCATCCCCATCATTATCAATTTCTATGTCTAGCAAAACACCGTCCTGATTGTTATCGATTCCATCACAAAGTTCAGGAGCACCAGGATAGACACTTGGATCATCATTATCGTTGTCATTTCCACCTAGGACAGCCAGATCACCATCCCATCCACCACTATCGATCGTGCATTCTACATATCCATCTCCGTCAATATCAATTTCGCCTGGAAGCAAAGAGCCGTTACAATTATTTAAAATTCCATCACAAAGTTCTGGTGCTTCTGGATAGGCTGTGTTATCAAAATCATTGCAATCCTGGTCAAAAGTATAGCCATCATTGTCATAGTCAATTGGTCCCAAATACCAGTCTTCTGTATTACATTGCCCGTAAGAGTTATCCCCCACTGCGATAACACTTCCATCTGCTTTCAGGCCAACGGTAAAATTGTACCCTGATGCAGTTTGGATAATATTAACCCAGGATGAAACACTAAGTTGGTTATCTGCATTAAGACCTGATGAGACTACTGTGTGATCCGATAGGATACCCATTGTTGAATAATACCCTGCGGCAACCTGAATAATATTTGCCCACTCATCTAAAGCAGCTGATCCAGCAGTTAAAACTGTTCCATCTGCTTTTAAGCCTACCGTATGATTGATGCCAGTAGTAATTTGGACGATATCAGTCCATAAATACACATCCCGACGACCGTCTTCATGGTAGCCTGCTCCAACAACAGAACCATCCTGCTTAAGGCCAACTGTAAATCCGGCCCCGGCAGAGACCTGAACAATATCAGTCCAGGCACGAACAAGATCAAAATGATAATTAATATCCTCCCCTGCGATCAAAACGGTTCCGTTTGAACGCAAGCCAACCGTATGTTCTCCTCCGGCAGATACCTGTACAATATCACTCCAATCTCCTACATCAAGTTTGCCATCGTCACTGTTGCCTTCGGCAATAACCGTCCCATCAGACTTTAATCCCACAACATGAATTGCTGAAGCATCTATCTGAGTGATATTCATCCATCGATTGATTGTGGGGATAGGACCAAAGTTGTTTGAACCGGCAAAAAGAATATTTCCATTTGCTTTTAATCCAACTGTAAAAGTATATTCGGCGCAGACCATCGGTATAACCAGAGCTGGGAAAACACTGTCATCCTGATCATTTGTATCAAGACCGCCTACAACATCAGGATCGCCTTTCCAACCTCCTGGATCAATGGCACATTCTATATACCCATCTTCATCATTATCGATTTCTGTTTCAGGCAGATGCCCGTCCTGATCGTTGTCAATACCATCACAAAGCTCTGGGGCACCAGGGTAGACATTTGAATCATTATCATCTAAATCATTCCCACCGATAACAGAAGAGGAGCCATCCCATCCACCACTATCGATTGCGCATTCTATATATCCATCCGAATCATTGTCCATCTCTTCTTCAAGAAGATTGCCATCCTGATCATTGTCATTTCCATCACACAATTCAGGTGCACCAGGATAAATACTCGGATCACTATCATCCAGATCACCACCCCCAGCAACACCAGGGTCACCTTGCCACTGCCCAGGTACCATTGCGCACTCAATATACCCGTCAGAATCATTATCAATTTCAGTGGGACCAAGAAGGCCATCCCCATTGTTGTCAATACCATCACAGTGTTCTTCCAAAGACCAATCAGAAAGGTCACATTGGCCAAAATAGTTATATCCTACAGCCACCACAGTGCCGTTTGCTTTTAAACCCACTGTATGACCATTTGAGGTTGCCACCTGAATTATATCTGTCCATGCGCTTACATCAAGCTGGCCATAAGAATCACTTCCTACAGCCACTACTGTACCATCGGACTTCAACCCAATTGTGTGGTAACTACTGGCCGCTACTTGTATGATGTCTGTCCAGCTATTCACATTAAGCTGGCCAAAATTATTACGCCCAGTCGTTGCTAATGTTCCGTCTGTCTTTAAACCTAGTGTATGAACTGCTCCAACAGATACCTGTATGATATTCGTCCACGTACCCGTATCGAGTTGACCGTAAAAACTCTGGCCAGTCGCGACCACACTACCATCAGACTTTAGAGCGGCAGTATGATAGTCTCCTGCTGACACTTGAATGATATCTGTCCAATCTTCTACGCTTCGACGACCATCTGTATTCTTACCACTTCCCACTACCGTCCCATCTGACTTTAAACCAACTATAAAAAAAAAACCAACAGATACCTGAACTATATCTGCCCAACTTTTAGCCACAGCTACCGCACTATAACTATTGCTGCCGGAAGCCTCTAAAGTACCATCTGACTTTAAGCCAACGATATGCCCTGATCCGGCTGATACCTGAATTAGATCAGTCCAATTTGTTACATAATTTCCTGAACCCACCAGGGAGCCGTCGGACTTCAAACCTAATGTAACACCTGATCCAGCGGAAACTTGTGGTTCAACCGCTTTTGCTTCTGTGAATCCAGTAATTAAAAAAAGAATAAGAATTAAATATACAAAATACTGGGGAGGACGAGTTGTTTTTTTCCACATCGCGATATCGATCCTTTAGAAAATTAAATTCATTTTTTCAAAATGTCATATTTCAGTCATTAAGTAAGTATAAAAAAACCGAGATACCTAAATGTTTGGTAAGCCGGCTATCGGTTTAGACCCGTGGCTTTCCGCCCCAAGTTTTATTGGGTTGGCTTTTTATCAAATCTTTTCATTTTAATGCAATTTTTATACCTTATAAGCACTTTAAGCTTTTGCATAAGTACTATATCCTTCTATAGAGTATCCCCTAATGAAGAAAAAAATTTTCATGAGAAAATTGAGAAAATACAATAAGAAAAAAAGGAATTATAATTGTGTAAATATTGTAACATTTTTAGGAAAATTTTTTCTCAAAACACTTCACCAGAATTTTAACGATTTTGCTCAAGCCAAATGTTTCATATACTTGTATTACAATGAATTGGAAAATCAAAACTTCAAACTCAAGACTATTTACATAAACCTGGTTTCAAATTTTATTAGGAATCGGTTTGATTTATATTGGTATCTTTAAGTTTCTTGCGTGCAGACTTTGTCTATCTCTCAGCTAGGCTATCCTGTGTTTTCAGGGTGTTGACTACTTATTAATGGTCTGGAGATTTTTATACTGTAGGTAGGTGCGACATCTTGTGTATTTTTGAAATTGGGGTATTTTGATATCTTTTTGAATTCAGATCATTCGGGAATAAGAACTGGGATAATAATACTCAACATCATGTTTATCGTTGGATTTTATTCTATCAAGGGCTAAGGATAGGCTTGATACCATTATGAATGTTTGCTGGACATTGCCTTCTGGATCAATTTGAGACGTTGTAGTCTTTTGCTTTTGTTTCTTTTATTTTCTCCGATTGTAATGGTCTGACTGTAAGCATTTTTTTCTATATCATAGTAAGAAAGAACAATCTTGGCGGCAAAATCATGATCATGATCCGGGTCGAACATCCACAGCTGATCAGTTTTGTTTGCGGCTTTATAGGTGCTGACATAAAAATCAAAATCAACAACTTTTTCTTCACCCAGATCAAGCAGACTGATTCCCTGAAATTTGAAATGCCAGTCTTTTTCTTCGGGACAGTAAAAATCATCAATAGCGACATCTACAGCTGCCCCACGGCCGATATTCTTTGTGCATATTTCATGTTTGTTGGGAATCATAGATTCAGGCTTTTTAAGATAGAACGATATAGATGGCTTAATGGAGCGCCTGTGAGCTTTTTGTTTTTTTTGTGACCTTTTCCTTAATGCAGCCCGCAGCCTAATGATGATAACAGTACCTGCAACCGCACCGGCAATCCCTAAAAGTAATAAAATTAATGATATCATTCTTCTTTACTATCATATTCAAAGGCTGAATAGAAGTGAATCGCTCTGCTGAGAGCGACAAGTTTTATCTGATTTTAATTTTTGATTTCGGTTATTTTTCAAGTTTCACTCAGTGAAGTATTACTTTGATATCTTAGATAATTCAGTCTCCCTCATCTTGTTAGCAATCTTTTACAATGGAAATCGATTTTGAATCACCTCACCCTTAAAAATAAAACACATGGATTAATTAAAAAATGGGCCCGTGCAATTAACCTTATAGGGAAGATTTCGTAAATTTGATGAATTTTTTACAAATAGGAGATAGGGTTCTTTTCTTTGATGTAGTCAGGTAAAAAAAACGATCAAGATCAAGGCCATTTATGGATAGGGCTTTTAAATGACCTTTTTTAATATCATCTTGAACCGCTATGGTAGAAAGAATAGATATCCCGATATGGTTCAAAATACCTTGGATAACAGAGACTGTATTCCCCATGGTGATGGTCGTGTTTAGATCTTTTGAATCAAATCCGGCGTCATCCAAACTATTCAGAATGGATTTCCATGTCCCTGATCCTTTTTCTCTGGCAATAAAATTTTCTTTAAACAATTCTGAGACATCAACAGATGTTCGACCCGCCCATGTATGATTTGAGGGGATGATTAGTTTCATTTTATCTGAAATCAGTTTTTCTTGTTTGACTTTCGAATCGTCAATTTTTGCGCCAACAATACCCACTTCTATTTCCCCATTTAAAATCGTTTGCCCAATTTGCATGGTATCGCCTGCAGTTAATTTAATACATATATCTGGAAATTGTTTTGAAAAAGGACCAATAAGTTTGGGAAGAATATATCCGGATGGAATTGTACTGCCACCAATGAGGAGGTTTCCTTTAGCTTTTCCAAGAAAATCGTGCAAAGTGTTTTCAGCCTGGTCCCGAAGACTCAGGAGCTTTTTGGCATATTGATAAAGTAGCAGTCCAGCTTTTGTAGGTTCTGTGATTTTTCCAAGCCGGTCTAAAAGGCGGCAATTATAATAATCTTCAAGATCTTTAATGTGACTACTAACTGTCGGTTGGGAAAGATTGATGGCTTCAGATGCCTTTGAAAAACTTTTTTTATCAACAACGGACACAAAGATTTGAAGCTGCCATAAATCCATTTTTTTATTCCTTTAGATTAGGAAATTTTTCCATTAATTTTAGTTTGACGGTTTCTGGAACCATATCACTGATATCACCGCCAAATTGTGCAGCTTCTTTGATGATGGATGAACTGGTAAAGATCCATCTGAACCCGGTCATTAAAAAAACGGATTGTACTTCCTTATTCAGTTTTCTATTCATTAATGCCATTTGAAATTCACTTTCAAAATCAGAAAGAGCCCTCATTCCTCTGATAATCGCTACAGCATTTTTCATTTTGGCATAATCCACAAGAAGTCCGCCAAAAGAATCAACAAGGATTGAACTTTGTCCGTTGAAGCTTTGTTTAATCATCTGAACTCTCTCATCCATTGTGAATAATGCTTTTTTTGAAGGATTATGCAATACGGCAATAATAACCTGATCAAAAATATCCAAAGCGCGTTCAATAATATCAATATGTCCATTTGTCAGAGGGTCAAAAGAACCGGGGTAGATTGCTATTTTATTTAAAGTTGCCATTAATTAAATCATCCTGTTTTTAGTTTATTGATAAAGGAAATAATTGTTTTTGAATATTTTTTTTGTCTGAAAATGTCAAGCGTTGAAATTTCAATTTGAGGAGTTTCTTTATAAGAATGCTCAGCAATAATGACACCATCTTCATTTAGTAAATCACTAAAATATTTTTTTTCTAAAGTATGTTCAATAAAGCCCTTCCCATATGGCGGGTCAATAAAGATAAGGTCAAAGTGTTTTCCCATAAGACTTTCAGGAATAGTTTCTTGGGCAAGATTATATGAGATAACCCTGGCATTATCCTCAAACCGACAAAGTTCGAGATTCTTAAGGAGAATGTCACAAGACTGATCAATAAATGTCGCATGATGTGCACCACGACTTAAGGCTTCGATACCTAAAGCGCCTGTCCCTGCAAAAAGGTCCAGCACCCTGGCTTTTTTTATTTTTTGTCCTAAAATATTAAAGATGGCTTCTTTTACACGATCAGATGTAGGGCGGATTTGTGAACCCTGAATGGGATTAAGTTTCCGGCCTTTGCATCTGCCGCTGATGACTCTCATAGAGCTTATTTAATACTTTTTTTAATATGCTTAACAGAGGTTCCAAGTTTTTTTGCTGCCGATTCCAAGTCGCCCCCCTCCAGAGAGAGTTTCTTTTTTATAAATTCTTTTTCAAACCGTTTTTTTGCAAGGGTGAGGTCATCTTCTAAAAGAAAAAGGTCTTTTTCAATCAATTCAGCTGGTTTACATTCCGGGTTATAGGGCAAAGGAATGTCTTCTGTATCAATATGGTCTGGCTTAACCATAATATACAATCTTTCTACAAGGTTTTTTAACTCCCGAACGTTGCCTTGCCATTCATAGTCGATTAGAAGTTTAAGCGCATCCTCAGATATGGTTTTCTTTTTTCCTAAAGCCTGTTTGGATAATTTCTCAAGAAATGTGTCAACAAGTAATGAAATATCTTCTTTTCTATCCCTTAAGGATGGGACATGAATGGGTATCACGTTGAGTCTGAAAAATAGGTCTTTCCTGAAAGTACCGGCCTCTATTTCTTTTTCCAGATTTTTATTTGATGAGGCAATAAGACGGACATCCATATGAAGGGTCCTTCCTCCGCCAATCCTTTGGAATGTCTTTGATTCAAGCGCTCTTAAGATTTTTGCCTGAGTATTAATATTCATATCACCGATTTCATCAAGGAAAAGTGTTCCGCCAGATGCAAGTTCAAACTTGCCTTTATTTTTTGATGTGGCCTCTTCAAAGGCACCTTTTTCATGACCAAAAAGTTCACTGTCAAGCGTCTCTTCTGGAATCGCGGCACAATTAATAATGATAAAGGGTTGTTCAGGCCTTGCACTGAACTGATGAATGGTTCTTGCAACCATTTCTTTGCCTGTCCCATTTTCACCTGTTATCAGGATAGCAGCATCTGAAGGTGCTGCACTCATAATTTCCCCATATAGCTTTTGAACAGCAGGGCCGGTTCCTGTGATAGAATTTTTTTCGATACTCTTCTTTCGTAAATATATATTTTCTTCTTCAAGTTTCCTAAAGTTCAAAGCATTATTGATAGTGACCATGACCTTGTCAATGGATAATGGCTTTTCAAGAAAATCATAGGCTCCTGCTTTTGTAGCATCAACAGCCGACTCAATAGAACCGTGACCTGTAATCATCACAACGGGTAGATTGGGTGATGTCTTTTTTATTTCTTTTAAGGTTTCAATTCCATCCATCCCTGGCATCCATATGTCAAGCAGGACAATGTCAGGTGACCCCTCTTCAATTTTTTTCAATGCTTCATATCCGTTAAAGGCATGCATAACTTCAAAGCCGTCATCTGATAGAATTCCTTCAAGGGATTCTATGATGGTTGTTTCATCATCAACAATTAAAACTGCAGGATACATATAGCGTTTTTTCTCCTGTTAATATTAAAAATTTTAAGCCGGTAACTCTATGATGAATTTTGCACCTCTGGGCTTATTATCCTGAACTCTTATTACACCATTATGATCAGAAATGATAGAGTTGACAATAGCAAGTCCCAGTCCCATACCTGATTTTTTAGTGGAAAAGTAAGGTTCAAATAATCTGGTTTTATCTTTATCTGATATTCCTTTGCCGTTATCCGCTATTTCAATGCGTACAATTTTTAAAATTTCATCAAAAGAGACATCAATCAGAACCATTCCATCTTGATTTACAGAGTGAACCGCATTGTCAATCAGGTTGATAAAAGCCTGCTTCATATGCTGTTGCCCTAATTTTAATGTGGGAATATTTTGGGCAAATCTTGATCTGATATCCATGTTCTCGAGGCCTTCTTTGTACAATGCAATGGTTTCCAAAATAATATTTTCAATTCTGCATTGGGAAATATTTGCGTCAGGAAATTTTGCAAATGCTGAAAACTGATTAACAAGATTTCTGATTAAGTCCACATGTTCTACAATAGTGTCTGCACAGCTTGTAAAAATTTTATCATCAATCTGTTTTCCATATTTACGCTTTAGCCGTTGCGCAGATAGTTTTATGGGTGTTAAAGGGTTTTTTACTTCATGGGCGATTCTTCTGGCAACCTCTCTCCAAGCAGCAACGCGCTGGGCTTTTTCAAGTTCAGTTACATCATCGAAAACCAGAACAGCACCCACATTTTTATCTAAATCATCTTTTAGAGTGTTAACATTTAAAGAAAAATGTTTAGGCGTTCCTGAAATAGTCGCTGAAAGGGGAATCTCAAGAGTTTCCTGGCCCTGGGCGACTTGATCATACATTTTATTGGCAATTTGAAGATATTCATTTTTTAGAACGCCTTTGTAGTTTCGGTTTAGAATGTCGCCACTGTTAATGTTCAACATGGACTCGGCAGCCTTGTTAATCGTTACAATGGTTCCCTTATTATCAACTGAAATCACACCAGCAGAGATATTTTTTAATACAATTTCAATATATTGACGGCTTTTTTCAAGTTCAGCATTCTGTTGTTTGAGCATCTGGCCTGAAAGTGCAATCTGTTCCCTTCCTGTGGCAAGTTCCTTGGTCATTAAATTAAAGGATTTAACAAGGGTTCCGATTTCATCATCTGTTTCAAAATCGATTTGATAGTCTAAATCTCCATCGGCTACTCGCTGGGTTCCTTCCGCAAATTTCATCAAGGGAATAGTAATGGATTTTGCTAGCTGAAATCCAAACCAGCTCGCACAGAAAACAACCAGAAGGGCAACAACCGCAAGGGCAATGTAATAAAATATTTGAGCTGGTTTTTTAGTCATTTTGAGCTGGTGATATTCTTCAATCCCTTTTAAAATGGCTTTGAGATTTTGAGACAGTTCAGGTGATACAAGTGCCGTAATGACGATAAAAGCCTGCGCTTTTTTAGGATCAGACCCAAAGGGAATGGCTGCAATAGTTCGCAAGAATTCACCCTCTTTGATATTTTGTGAAATCGTGTTGCTGAACCGTCCTTTAGGAATATCAGTCAAATCATTGCTGGTCAGAAGACCGAAATGGAGGTTTTCCAGTTCATTCGCCAGTGACAGGCTGACCCGTTTTGCATCAGGCGTATAAATCTCGACAGCATGCCGGTTAAATGCCCGCTGTATGACTTGAGAATAGCGGGTCAGTTTTTTTCCATTTGTTTTATCTAAAAGTTTTCTGGAGTCAATTTGAAATGCTGCTCTTTTGGCAAAGAATTCATTTCTTTCTTCAATATATTCATATAGTTTTTGTCCAACAGCCATTGAGCTATCAAGGGTCTGTTCAACTGGAGCGTTAAACCAAAAAGCAATACTGGTAGAAATGAATTGGATTGAAAAAAAGAAAAGAACTGTTGTTGGTAAAAGGGCCAGTACAATAAAAGCAGCGACAAGACGTGTTTTAAGTTTGGTCCCCAAAATATTGTTCTTTTTTTCGTTGTAAAGTTTTGCAAGATTCCTAAAAATCAGCAATAATAAAGCCAACAACAAAAGTAAGTTGGTGTTTATAAGTATAAACATTAATACGGTGCTGGATAAGGGGAAGTCACTACCAAAATTGGTGATCCTTGTTTCAATTAATGTCAGGATCGCAACTGCAACAAGGATAACCAGAATTAATATACCTTCTTTTTTTTTCCGGGCTTTTTCGCTTATTGAATGTTTTGGTTCAGCCATTTGTTTAATTTTTAGGCAAGATCAGGTATGTTGAATGCTAATATGTAAAATTGATTAAATACCAGTTTGTTTCAAAATCCCAAAAAGAGACAAAAAAGAAAACATAGTGAAGAGATAAGGGCAAGGTAACTTTATCGAGCTCAGCTTTTATCCTTAGTTGGTACTTGTCTCCTTTGACAAGCTGATTCAATGAAATGATTTTAAAATTATCAATTTGTGCCATCAAGCCCTTTGCCTCTTCAAAGGACTGAGTAGTGACAGGCTCTTCGTTTTTCCATAGCCGTAATACAGAAAATTCTTTTTTTAAGGAATTATATTTTAAAGTTGATTTAATTTGGATATCAGAAATTTTTTCATCAAACCATGAGCCATCAGTTTTATATAAAGTAATATAGAACGAAAAGGTCGTTGGAATTCCGTTTAAAATCGCCTGCTTTGTTTTTTCTGTAAATGCTTGTTCAACATCAAAATAAGTTAAGAGGTCATCTCTTGTATTTGCAAGTTTGATGTTTTCAATCACAGCTTCCTGTTCTGCAAAAACACAGGTTGGCAGTAAAAGATAAAATGCAATACCCACTGATATAAACAGTGTAATAGTTGCTTTATGAAAAATAGATCGTATCAAATTATCATTCCATTTTTGCTGGTCCTGTTTCCCAGGCATCTTTGTTATCCAAAAATTTTTTGATAAATAAATGATTTAGGGTATGACCTGATTTGTGGGTAACGATATGTCCCTGGATTGGCATGCCAAGCAAAGAGAAATCTCCGAGACTGTCTAAAAGCTTATGCCGGACAAACTCATCAGGATATCTTAACCCTTCATCATTTAAAATTCTATCTTTATCAATAATGATGGCATTGTCAAGGCTTCCGCCTTTACCAAGACTGAATTTTTTTAAAAGTTCCAGATCTTGAATGAATCCAAATGTTCTGGCATGGCTGATTTCTTTTTCAAAATTGTTTACGGTCCTGTCAAATGTTATTTTCTGTTTTCCAATCAGAGGGTTCGTAAAATCAATCGAGCAGGTTATTTTAAAATCAGGTGACGGATATACAATAACCGATTTGTCAGCTTGGGTTACTTCAATTGGTTTATTAACAATTAAAAAATGTTTGGGAGCAGATTGCTTGGTAATTCCCACATTTTCAATAAGTTGAGTGAAAATTTTGGCGCTTCCATCCATAATAGGGATTTCATAGTCATCGACTTCCACCAATGCATTATCAATCCCGAGACCTGCAAAACTGGCCATAAGGTGTTCAATGGTTGAGACAATGGCTCCATTGGTTCCAAGCACTGTTGCAAGACTGGTATCAACTACCAGTTTGAAAAGAGCCTGAATATCCTGCGTACCAGGCAGGTCAACCCGTCTAAATTTAATGCCGTGGTTCTCTGGTGCCGGGTTTAAAGTCAGATGCGTTTGCTTTCCCGAATGCACCCCTGTTCCAGAAACAGAAACACTGTGCGAGAGTGTTCTTTGTGAAAAATATTTGGTCATAATTTATATTGTTTATCGTTTATTGCTATTATAAAAATTTAGTTTGCTATATATATCTGATTTTAATACACAAAGCAAAACAAATGAGAAGTTTTTTTTGTTCATTCTCGTTTTTTAATAGAGAAAAGTAGAATCAAAGAATGTAAAATATTGTAACATACCGAAATTTGGTATTTTAAAAAAAGGAGCCAAGTTGCTTGCAAAAATAAATTCATGTTCAGTGGAAGGAATTGATGGGTTTATCGTTGAGGTTGAAGTTGATATCTCTTATGGTTTGCCAGCCTTTAATATGGTCGGGTTGCCGGAAGCTTCTGTGAAAGAGAGCAAAGACAGGGTTAAAAGTGCCATACAAAATTCAGGGTATACTTTTCCCATGGAACGCCTTGTGGTTAATTTGGCCCCTGCTGATGTTAAAAAAGAAGGTACCGGATTTGATCTGCCAATCGCTGTTGGAATTTTAGTTGCATCAGAGCTCATCCCGCATGAGAAAGTGAAGTCTTATTTAATTTCAGGAGAACTTTCACTTGACGGCAGGGTAAAGTCTGTAAAAGCAGTTCTTCCCTATGCGTTGGCAGCAAAAGAAAGAGGATATCAGGGTATTATCATCCCTAAAGAAAATGCTAACGAGGCTGCCATGGTAGATGGTATCGATGTGCTGCCTGTAAAAAGCCTGTCACAGATAGTGGATTTTTTTTCTGGGTTTGCTGATATTGAAAAGTACCAGATAGATTCCACACAACGAGCAATGAGGGATGTCGCATATGGAATAGATTTTTCTGAAGTAAGAGGGCAATTTTATGCTAAAAGGGCTTTAGAAATAGCAGCGACAGGGTTTCACAATATTCTTATGACAGGACCACCCGGATCAGGAAAAAGCATGCTGGCTAAGCGACTGATAACGATCTTGCCGGAATTGAGTTTCAAAGAAGCTGTTGATGTCACAAGGATTCAGTCTATTTTGGGCACAACCATAGATAATAATCCATTATTTTCAACAAGACCGTTTCGCTCTCCCCACCACACCATTTCAGATGCTGGTCTTGTGGGAGGAGGATCAAAACCTGTCCCTGGAGAAATTAGCCTGGCACATAATGGCGTGCTTTTCCTAGATGAACTACCAGAGTTTAAAAAAAGTGTATTGGAGGTTTTAAGACAACCATTAGAAGATGGTAAGGTTTCTATAGCCCGTGCCAGTATGCGGGCAACCTATCCGTCACAATTCATGCTGGTAGCAGCCATGAATCCTTGTCCTTGTGGATATTTATCTGATCCCACGGGGAAATGTATTTGTACACCCTCTCAGGTTCAAAAATACAGATCAAAAATTTCTGGCCCCCTTCTGGATCGAATTGATATTCAAATAGAAGTGCCAAAAGTTGCGTACAAAGATCTTACTGCCAAAGAAGAGAATGAAGTTTCATCCACAATAAGAAAAAGAGTAAATAGTGCCCGGAAAATTCAGGAAACAAGATTTTTAAAATCAAGTGTGTTCAACAATTCCAGAATGCAAAGCCGTCACTTGAAAGCCTTTTGTCATTTGGATACTGATTGTGAAAAAATTCTTGAAAAAGCAGTTGATGCTCTTGGATTTTCTGCCAGGGCCTGTCATTCTGTTATTCGAGTGGGCAGGACAATAGCTGATCTTGAAAGTAGCCCAAAGATTGAACGCCATCATCTTGCCGAGGCAATTGGCTTTAGAAGTTTTGATAGAACAATCGCAACCTTAGGGTAAATATTCAAAAGATAGCAATTATATTTGTGATAACGTTTACATTATTGATCTAGTATTTATACTATCAAGATTAAAGCATATGATATGTTTAAAACACTATAGCCCGGATATTTAGATATGATAAAAAAAGATATTTTTAATAAGGATGTAAAAGGTCAATTTAAAGCCTCTGCAAAAGACAGAGTGTTCAGATTCATGATGGCGGATCAGATGATTAGAGGTGCCATTGTCCACACAACTCGAATGGTGAATGAAATGAGGGCAAACCATGAATTAGGCCCTATGGAAACCCTGGTACTCGGTCAAGGGTATATCGCTTCAAGTCTTCTTTGTTCGAATTTGAAAGATAAAAATGACAGAATAAGTATAAATATTCAATGTTCAGGGCCAATAAAAGGATTTGATGTTGAATCAAATGGGTTTGGAGAAATCAGGGGATACCTTAAAACAAAACAAATACATGTAAAACATCCTGAGAAGATAAAACACCTGTCAACACTTTATGGGGCAGGCTTCCTTACTATAACAAAATATCTGAAAAATATGCCTGCACCTTATTCGGGGCAGGTGGCGTTAGAACATGGTAGCGTTGCTGAGGACCTGGCCAATTATTTTTTAGTTTCAGAACAGATACCCACCGGATTTAATCTGAGTATGTTTTTTGATGACAAAGAAACAGTGAAAGGGGCAGGAGGAATTTTCCTTCAGGCACTTCCTGGAGCAAATTCATCCAAAGTGGCTGAAGCAGAAAAAATGATTCAGGGTATCGATTCTTTAGGCGAATTGTTTGCAAAAGGGCAAACACCTGAAGACATCATTCAAGAGAAGTTTTTAAAGCTTGACCCTCAATTTTTAAACAGCAGCAGGGTAGAATTTTTTTGTAGATGTTCAAAAGACAGAATGATTCATTATTTAAAAAGTCTGCCTGTAGAAGAAAAAAAAGATATGATAGAAAATGGACCATTCCCTTTAGAAGTCTGTTGCCATCATTGTAATTCAGCCTACCTGTTCAGCAAGGATGACTTACAGGCGATCGAGGGTTAGGGAATAGGGCTACAATGAGGCTTGCCGTAATTTCAGATATTCACAGCAATTTAGATGCATTACAGTCAGTTTTAAATGATATTTCTAAGCAATCCATTGATGATATTATTTCTCTTGGTGACAATATTGGATATGGACCTCAGCCAGAAGAAGTGATCGTTTATTTAAAACGCTATGCCGTATCATCTGTGCTTGGAAACCATGAACTTGCCCTCTTAGATAAAAATTATTTAAGAACATTTAATCCCAATGCTAGAAAAGCGCTGAAAATTAATAAAAACAAATTATCTGATCCGGCAAAACGTTACATTTCAAGCCTTAAACCCTTTCTTGTAAGATATGGATGTCGATTTGTTCATGGCACCCCGCCGGATAATATTGCCACCTATGTTTTTAAAGAGCCTGATCAAAAACTTATTTCTATAATGGAAAGGCTTAAACAAAATATAACTTTTGTCGGTCACACTCATCAATTAGCAGTTTATGAGCTTGATCAAGGGCGTTTTGAAAAGAAAATATTAATTAAATTAACAGTTTCTCTTGCAAAAGGTGCAAAATATATTATAAATTCCGGTAGTATAGGGCAGCCGCGTGATGGCTATAATGAAGCTAAGTATGTTATATGGGATTCAGTACAAGACACGATTGAACCTCGGTTTGTGGCCTATGATTATCACGAGACTATAAAAAAGGTTAAAAAGGCAGGTATACCAAAACGATATGCGGAACTGCTTGAAAAAGCAACTATTGAATAATAACCCAAAATAATAGAATGAAAGGTATTTATAATGTGTAATCATTGCAGTGATCACAGCCATCATCCTAATCACCCTGAGATCGTTCAGCTTATGCCTGTACAAAAAGAGTTGTATGCTGTCTACGATACAAATGAACCCTATGACTTTGCTGTTGAAACAGGGAAAGGTACTATAAGTCTTGTCCCAATACTTTTTATGGGCCTGATAAGGCATGGTGAAAAAACCATGGTGGAAGGCTTTTTTGCTTCCGGTTCCATTAATTCATGTGAAGATGTTGAAGGGTTTAAAGGATACGCGGCCTCTCTTAAAGATGCGGAAAAACTGTATTCATAATAATGGTAAAACTGGCAGATATAATGATAAGGGTTCAAGATTTTTTTCTTTATTTGCGCCCTTATTGCCAACCTCCAAATCTTGGTGTCTTTTAACCCCAAAAAAATAAGGCAAATCTATTAAATTGACTTATAAAATAAATCAAAATCACTGAAAATGGTTTCGATAGTTATAGAAAAATTAAAAATTTCCTTATAAAATTAAAATTATTACTTGACAAAAAAACCTTGATTTGATTAGCCTTAACGATAATAGAAAACATGATAACTTAACCATATGGTTTGTTTGATTGGTTGGAAGGACTCTTTTTATCTGCTATGGATTTGTTCATTTTCAAAAAGATCCGGTTAAGCGAATCATAAAGCGGTAAAAGGTCAGGAACAGGAAAGGTTATATTAATAACGATTGTAACACCCCTTAAATTGAGGAGACTATATGCATAAATTATTAAATGATGCTCCAGGTGAAAAGATAATGCTCCTGGGAAACGAAGCTATTGCAAGAGGTGCTATTGAAGCAGGTGTGGCATTTGCCGCAACATATCCTGGTACCCCTTCTTCTGAAATATCGCTGAATCTTTTCCAGATGTCTCAGGAATCTGACCTGTATTTTGAATACAGCACAAATGAAAAGGTTGCGCTGGAAGTGGCTGCAGCAGCAGCAAATTCCGGACTTCGAACATTTTGTATGATGAAACATGTCGGATTGAATGTTGCCGCTGATCCTCTGATGACGCTGGCTTATGTTGGCGTAACGGCCGGTATGGTCATTTTGACTGCTGATGATCCTGCCATGTTTTCGAGCCAAAACGAACAGGACAATCGATATTATGCCAAATTTGGCAATTTGCCGATGCTTGAACCTTCTTCAGTACCAGAAGCCAAAGAGATGATTAAATATGCATTTGATCTTTCAGAAGAAATAAAACAGCCGGTTCTATTAAGAACAACAACGCGGATTAACCATTCCAACGCATTTGTTACCTTTGGTGATATAAAGCCAAGAAACACGGAAGGAAGATTTGAAAGAGATCCGCATAGATGTGTTACCGTTCCTGCAGTTTCAAGGGGACTTCATGTCAAATTGCTTGAAAAAATGGATAAAGCAAAAGAGATTTGCGAAGACTCTGAATTTAATCTTTTAGAAGGGTCTGGAAAATTTGGTATCGTAGCCAATGGTGTGAGTTTCCATTATGCCGAGGATGCGGTTAAAGACCTTGGTATTGAAGACAAAGCAAGCATTTTTAGGTTGGGATTTTCCAATCCAATGCCGGAAAAACAAATTAAAGATTTTCTATCAGGGTGTGAGAAAGTCCTTGTCATTGAAGAAGGGGAGCCCTTTATGGAAGAAGCGTTTAAAGCTTTTGCCCAAGAAGAAGGTATCACCATTCCCATAAATGGTAAATCTGAAACACTTTTTTCCAAGCTTTATGAATACGACCCAGCAATGGTTCGAGAAAAAATGGCTGGCTATTTTGGAATTGACTACACCCCAACAGAAAAATTACCCACAGATAATGTGCCGGAAATACCCATACGTCCACCAAACTTATGCTCAGGCTGTTCTCATCGTGCCACTTTTTATGAAGTGCAAAAGGCTGCCAAAGGAATGGATATCGTCTGTCCCACCGACATCGGGTGCTATACTTTAGGTTTCTTGCCGCCATTAAGTACAGGTGATTTTGTTATCTGTATGGGGTCATCCGTCAGTTCATCCTGCGGATTTGGGCAGGCGACTGATCAAAAAGTCATTTCTTTTATTGGTGATTCCACTTTTTTTCATTCAGGTATCACAGGGCTTGTTAATGCAGTATTTAACAACCATAATTTTACCCTGGTAATTCTTGAAAATGATATCACAGCAATGACAGGACATCAGCCTCATCCAGGTGTAGACATGGATAGATTCGGTCTGGACGGATATGGCAGGGTTAACATTGAAAATATTGTGAGAGCATTAGGTGTGGAACATATTTCTATTGTTAAACCTTTTAAGGTAAAAAAGAGCATCAAAACAATTAAAGAAGCTCTGGAATACAAGGGTGTTTCCGTTATTATTTCTCAGGAACCGTGCGCACTGTATGCAAAGAGCCTGAAATTGTTGAAACCCAGAGCATTTAAGGTGTCAGACAAATGTGTTGATCATAAAGACTGTATCACCAGTATTGCCTGCCCATCTTTTTATCTTGAAGATGGGAAAGTAAATATTGATGCAAATACTTGTGTGGGGTGTGCCGTTTGCGCACAGATATGCCCTGAGAATGCGATCACACCGTTGAAAAAATAACCTTATAAAAAAAGGATAATATAAGAATGGAAACAACCAGATTAATCATGGTAGCAGTGGGAGGCCAGGGTAATCTTCTAGCATCCAAGGTCTTAGGTGAGGCTGCACTGATTTCAGGCGTACCCGTCAGAATGAGTGAAATACATGGAATGGCTCAGCGTGGTGGTGTTGTTGAATCAGCCATTGTTTTTGGAGATGCAACAAGTTCTATCATTTCAGATAATGAGGCGGATATCCTCTTAGGGTTTGAACCCGCTGAGACGTTAAGGGCTTTAAATAGATGCAGCAAGAATACAAAAGTCATAACGAATACGGCAACTTTGCCGCCTTTTACCGTCTCTATCGGTATGGGTGTTTATCCAGATGTTGAGAAGACAAAAGAATTGTTAACAGAGAAATGTGCAAGCCTTGTCGCCTTTGATGCCATGAAACTGGCAAAAGAAGCCGGGAGCCCCATGAGTGTAAATATTGTTCTCTTAGGTGCCCTGGTTCAGTCAGGAAGTCTTGGCTTTACAAAGGAAAATGTGATAGAAGCAATTAAAAGAAGAACAAAACAATCGTTCTTGGATAAAAATCTTAAAGCGTTCGAATTAGGCTTTGAGGCAGCACAAAACTATAGCAGCTGATAGAAGATGTATTGAAGATAAAACCTCAGAAGGACAGTCATTAAAAATGGATGGCTGTGCTTCTGGGTAATAAAAACCGTTAATTGCATTTTTAAAAATGAGTCAAGAACTAAAAAAAATTAAAATTATTAACGGCCCCAATTTAAATATGTTGGGGAAACGAGAACCTGAGATTTATGGATCTGTTACGCTTGATCAAATCAATTCAGATCTTGACAAAAAAGCAAAACCTTTAGGCATCGATCTTGGATTCTTCCAGTCTAATCATGAAGGCGCGATTGTTGATAAAATTCATGAGTTTTTTAACGAGAATATCAAAGGTGTTATTATTAATCCAGGTGCATTAACACATACCAGCGTTGCGTTAAGAGATGCATTGTTGCTTTTATCCTGCCCAATTGTTGAAATCCATTTGTCCAATATTTATAAAAGAGAATCATTTCGTCATAAATCTATGCTGGCAGATATCGCCACAGGACAAGTTTGCGGATTTGGCCATTATGGGTATCAAATGGCATTAAATGCCATTGCAAATAGGATCAATGAATCCTGATCTTCTTATCCTTTGTGCGACTGATTTCGAGATATCTCATTTCCTGAACGTATGCCCTGGTAATTCAAAAATACTGACCAAAACTTCCCGGACTATCCTGTCCGGTAAAATCAATCATAAAACATACGACCTGTTGATTACAGGTCCCGGTGTATTCAATTGTGCCCATGCATTAACCCAGTATCTTGAGCATTCAACTCCAGGGCTGATATTACAGACCGGAATTGCAGGTACGTTTAAAGACAGTGGGCTGAATATCGGCGATGTCGCGATTGCCACCCAGGAACACTATATCCATGCTGGAATTCAAACAGATTCTCTCGAAAATGCAGCATTACCCTTTGATTTGATTGATTCAATCTCTTCAAGTCGCAAAGGAATTTATGTTTTTGAACAAAATATAGTAAATCAATGCTATGAAAAATTGTCTAACAGGTTTTTAACTGAAAAAGTCTCTTTTTCTAAAGGTCCATTCATAACAGTTTCTACGATCACATCTTCTTTTCAGAGGGCAAATGAATTGTATGCGACTTTTCGCCCTTTAGTGGAAGCCATGGAAGGTGCAGCAAGTGTTCATATCGCAGCTTTGTATGATATTCCTATTGTTGAAATCAGATCAGCTTCAAATTTTGTAGGGCAAAGAGATAAATCAAAATGGGATATTGATTTGGCGATAAAACAATTGGGTCTTGTTTGTGCATTGATATAGCCCAGCCTTTTTTTTATGTTTACTCCTCCAAAAATATTCGATATGTTATATTGAAATCCCCAAAAAAAAAGCGGTTTGATAGTTTAGTACTATTTCCCAATTTGTTAACCTGGAGTGTATGATGATCGTATCTAAATCAGTTGAAAATTTAGAAAAAAAAATTGATCAGCTTCAAAAAGAAATCTCAGATTTGAAGATGACAACAGACCTTAGTTTGGAAACATTGAATTCTTCAGTAGATGCAATAATCCGCTATGATGCACAGGGCCTTGTCCAATATTTAAATCCAGCATTTACCAAATTTTTTGGATGGACTTTTGAGGAATTAGCGGGCAAACGAGTGGATTTTGTCCCCAAAGAAGCCCTGAACGAGACTCAAAAAGCAATTCGCCGAATGAAGGCCGGTGAAAAAATTGTCAATTTTCCAACCAGCCGATTAAGCAAGGATGGGCAAATTTTGAATGTGGCCATGAGTGTTGCATCCATCTTTGATAAAGAAGATCAATTTATAGGTAACGTGGTCATTATTAGAGATGAAACTCAACGGCGCCAGACAGAAGAAAGGCTCCAAAAAACAAAAGATGAATATATCCAGCTTTTTAATGCATCTGTGGATGCCATTGTCCGGTATGATTCCCAAGGCGTAGTAGAGTAT
>JAAEKY010000388.1 GCA_024227235.1 Desulfobacteraceae bacterium
AAGTCTTTGCTGGAGGAAAATGAGAATGCCATGCTGGCTTTTGTAATCAAATCCATTAAAGCACCTGGATCAATAACAGCTGAAGAGTTTGTCCAACTAAAAGAATATGGATGGAAAGACAGCGATATAGTAGATGCACTTGCCCAAGGTGTGAGCATGTTTGATCACTCAATAATGATGGAAGTATTGCAAATGGATCGGGCTTGCTTAGTATAAATTAACAATATATTATGCGGTATGATCCCATGGGAAAAAATCGACCAGGCAGAAATACCCAAAAGCAATGAAGAAGTCACCTTAAGAAGGCGGGGTTCAGAGTTCTCAATAAGGACTAAAGAGACAGAGCTTATGAACAGCCGCCTTCATGGTTCTGAAGAAACATTAGCTGACCTCGCTTGTAAACACAAGAATAAATCAAATCTCAAAATCCTCATTGGCGGTCTTGGAATGGGGTTTACTTTGGCAGCCACAATCAAACATTCAGACCCTGATACACTAATCACTGTATCTGAACTAATTCCTGCTGTTGTTAAATGGAATAAAGAACATTTAGGACACCTTGCCGGAAAACCCCTTGATGATCCAAGAGTAACTATAAAAATAGAAGATGTAGCAAAAACAATTAACAGAAATAGACTTGTCTGGGATGTGATACTGCTTGATGTTGATAACGGCCCTCAAGGACTTACCCAAAAAGCCAATGATGGCTTATACAACAAAACAGGGCTACAAAAAATCTTTTTAGCCTTGTGCTCCAAAGGAGTTCTTGGAGTATGGTCATCAAGCAATGATAAGGCATTCACCCATCGCCTGAAACAAAGTGGATTTACAGTACAAGCCAAAACCATGCGAGCCAGAAAAACAAAAAAAGGCAGCAAGCACACAATCTGGATCGCAGAAAAACCATAATGAAAAAGGAATTTTGATATGACTGAAGGAACAAAAAGAGCTGATATTAAACCCGGAATAGAAGTTTCCATTGTATTAAAACAGGACCAGAGAACCGGAAAACTTACCAAAGGAATTGTTAAAGACATCCTGACAAATTCAACCAACCATCATCATGGAATCAAAGTTCGCCTGGAAGATGGACAAGTTGGACGGGTTAAAACAATTCACACATAGCTTGACAAAGTATCTTTTTGGTATCCATTTCAACTCTGACTTCTGAAAATATTAAATAGGATAATACTTTAGTACAATCAGTTCTGATTTTTATCCATCACTTCCCTTATCTTGAGAGATAGATCTTTTTTCACAACCGGTTTCAGCAAAAATCCTTTAATACCCAAAGATGCAGCTTTTTCTTCAGAAATTG
>JAAEKY010000389.1 GCA_024227235.1 Desulfobacteraceae bacterium
ATGGGTGGCTGGTGTGTTTTTGCTGGTTTTGTTTGCATCCAATTATGATGTTTTTCCTTTAGGCGGGCTCATGTCTGAAGAGTTTAGCGACATGAACCTGGTTGAAAAAGTTCTGGATATTGCCTGGCATACGGCCCTGCCATTAATAGCGTATGTTATTGGGGCGTTTAGCGTCATGACGCTTTTAATGAAAAATACCCTTATGGATAACCTGTCTGCGGATTATGTGAGAACTGCCATTGCCAAAGGCCTTCCATTTAAAAAAGCGATTTTAAATCATGCCATGAGAAACAGCCTTATCCCAATCGCAACCAGCTTCGGAAATCATATTTCCATTATCTTAACCGGATCATTTTTAATTGAAAAAGTATTTAATATAAATGGTATGGGGCTTTTAGGTTTTGAATCCATTCTTGACAGGGATTATCCTGTTGTCATGGGAATTTTGGTTATTTCCTCTTTATTATTTTTAATTGGCAATATCCTTTCAGATGTTTGTGTGGCCATTGTTGATCCCAGGGTGAGGTTTAAATGATATCATTGAATCCAGTTACCATTAAAAAGATCAAACGGTTCAGGTCCATTAAAAGGGGATTCTGGTCATTTATTGTGTTGCTTTTATTACTTTTTGTTTCATTTTTTGCTGAAATTTTTATCAATTCAAGGGCTTTGGTGGTGGTTTATAATGGCAATATTTATTTGCCGACCTACACAAAAATGATTCCGGGATCTGAGTTCAATCTAGGATATAAATATGAAACCAATTACAGGAAACTAAAAGAAAAGTTTAAAAAAGAAGCCTCCTCCAATTTTGTTATTATGCCGCCAGTTCCTTATAACCCCTACGAAAATGATTTAAAGATCAATTCTTACCCGCCATTCCCGCCCTCATTTAAAGAAAAGCATTATTTGGGAACAGATAATGTGGGAAGAGATATCCTGGCAAGACTTGTCTATGGATTTAGAACAGCCATTATTTTTTCATTTGTTCTTTTGTTCATGAACTATACCATTGGTATCACTATCGGGTGTACCATGGGGTATTTTGGCGGCAAATTTGATTTGATTTTTCAACGGATTATTGAAATCTGGAGTAATGTCCCCGTACTATATGTCATCATTATCATTGCCTCAATAGTCATTCCCAATTTTATGATTTTAGTTTTGATCATGGCCTTTTTCGGATGGATTGGTATGACATGGGTCATGCGAACCATGACGTATAAGGAAAAAGAGAGAGAATACATTCTGGCCTTAAGGTCTCTTGGTGCATCCCATGCCAGGATTATTTTTAAACATATCATCCCCAATACCATATCCGTTATCGTGACCTATGCGCCATTTGCTATTTCCGGGGGAATAGTTTCCTTAACATCTCTTGATTATCTGGGATTTGGCCTGCCTGCCCCAACACCTTCCTGGGGGGAACTGCTGGCTCAAGGCTGGCAGAACATGGAAGCATATTGGATTTCAGCATCGGTAGTGACCGCTCTTATTATTACGCTTATGACAGTTACCTTTATTGGTGAGGGGATCAGGGAAGCATTCGATCCAAAACTTCACACAGTATATGAATAAAAAGGGGTACTTTTTTTAATAAATTTTACGTTTGGAAAAGCCTTTTCCAAGCACATTAAATGTGTTTTCAGTAATCAAGAAGGCATCCGGATCAATAGTAAACGTAATTTCCTCAATCCGTTTGATCTGAAACGTATTAGCCACAGTCAGGATAATATTTTTTTCTTTACCCGTATACGCTCCCTCACCTTTTAAAAAGGTTGCCCCGCGTTTCAGCTTCTTCATGATTTCATCTGCGATTTCTTTAGGGGTATTTGAAACAATAAAGATCATTTTCCTCTGGTTAAACAAGGTGATGAAATATTCAATAACCTGGGATATAATGTAACTCATGGCCATGGAGTACAATATTAAATCTGTATCCAAAGTACCAAAACTAAAAAAGAATAAAACAAAATTAAACCCAAAGTTGTATGTTCCGATGCGGATACCAAATTTTTGGTTCAAGATAACCGAAATAATATCATTGCCACCAGCCGACCCTAAAGACCGAAAGATGATACCGACACCGGCGCCGATGACGACTCCACCTGCAAGTGTTGCTAAAATAAGATCTTTCATCGGGATTTCAAACTGGATAAAATCAATGATAAAAGTCAAAACAATTGCGCCATAAATACTGTAAAATAGAAAGCGTTTACTAATAAACACCCATCCTAAAATAAATACAGGAATATTTAAGATAAAATACCAGCTTCCAGGAGTAAAAAATCCTGTATAATAAAAAAGTAAAATTCCTGTACCGGTGAATCCGCCGGTAATCATACCATTAGGTATTACAATGGCTTTCAATCCAACGCCTAAAATAATACTTCCGATGGTAATTAAAAAAAGATTCCAGGGGATAGAATATGTTATATTTTGTAATTTCATGTCCAGGTCCTTAAATAAAAAAGGTTCTACTATAATAAATTAGGCAGGAAAGCAACGATTTTTTTGAGATGGTTTTTAATTAGGTAAATATTTTTTAAAAAATTGTTTCATACTTTAAGTAAGGTTATCCCAAAACTCAACTCATTAGAATTACTTTTGTTTTATTCCCAGGCAATTGTTTAGGACGGATGTTTTCCTGATAATGGCAGCGCCATTACCTGTGCCGATCCAAATCGTTTCTTTACTGTCTTCATAAATTGGTAAAACCACATTGGCGCTTAAACTATCAGGATCTTTTGGATTATGCCGATAAAGAGAAAATCCTTTACTTTTTCGATCATATTTTTCTACTTCTCCAGAACGGCAGATCACCCAGATAATATTAGATCGGTCAATAAAAAATGCCTCTATGTCATTAGACCTTAACGATGTCGGATCATCTGGGTTGCTTTTATATCGTGTGATTGTATCCATGGCGGTATCTATTATATTTATTCCTCCCGACATCGTACCAACCCAGATTGTTCCGGGAGACTCTTCCAAAATAGAGGTAACATTATTTATGCTTATGCTGTTGGGGTTGTCAGGATCAAATCTATAATGGATGGCTTTTCCAGTTTTTCGATCAAATTTATTTAATCCTTGAATCGTTGTTAATATCCAAAGGGCATTTTTTGTATCAAATACATCTGTGACATAATCAGCAGAAATGGAGTTTTTCCCGCTTTTATACGTTTTCGTATTTACTCCATCCCATCTTATCAAGCCACCACTGGTGGAAAACCAGAAGAATCCGTCCCTGTCTTGTGTAAAGGAATTAACTTGTCGACCAAGGTTTAAAGAATTCTGAAAAGAAACAGGTTCTGTGAATGCAAAAAGATTAGATAAAATTAGATTGCAGCATAAAAAAATAAAAAGAAACCTTTTTAGAAATGCTATTTCTTCTCCATTTATTGAAATCAGACAGATTTGTTAATAGGATAACAATGCAAGAATAACTGATTAATTTAAAAAAAACAATATTTGAGGGGAATTGGTAAATATCATGTATGTCCCCGAATTAAAGATAATATTGCTTTTAATAATGCTTTATCTACTCAAACATTCAAAACTGTCTGGTGAAAAACCCCTTATTGTTTGTTTACTCACCAGCA
>JAAEKY010000390.1 GCA_024227235.1 Desulfobacteraceae bacterium
CCCCCTTTGTCCCATTTCTCAATACTCGCATTGGCTTGTGGAACCATATGGTAACCGCCAGGTGCAAAAATGGTAATCGCAAGTATTTCGTAGCGTCCTGCTTATCCGCAACTATTTGAAATAGTAATAAATGATGTATTTGGCATGCACATTGCTCATATACGTGCAGTTGTGTGACCTGATATTTGAAAAAAAGTTTGTGCATGTTCACCTGCAGTTGTGAAATGTTTTTCCTTAAAAATTTAACCTTTAAATTAAATTTCAGCCGGACGCTTAAAAAGGAGAGATATTTCATCTGTGGGTGGACATTTAAAAAAAATGGGTTCTTTTTAAATTGAACCCTTGGGTATGTGTACCTGCCGCTGCCATAAAGATGACCCTGCCTGGAACCGGAAGAATGAATTCCCGCTTGGCAGCCGCAATCAAATCCTGATTTTTTCAGGATGTTGTTTATACAAACCAGGATGCCGCAAACACTGTTCTGCAAAATGACTTGATACGCTGATATCGATAAAAAATCTCTTGTTCCGGGTTGGCCACAGGGTGCGCTCGATTTGTTGAATATACCTGGATGA
>JAAEKY010000391.1 GCA_024227235.1 Desulfobacteraceae bacterium
GCTTGAGAAAGTAGTTTTTCATTTAGGGCAATGGCGGTTTTTTTTCACAAAACCAGGAATAATCCCTTCCGATTTTGGCGATGATATATGGATAAGTGTTGATGCTGATACTTTGGAAGTATCAATATCAGGAATGAACCCGATTGAGTTTGCACGAACGGCTATTGCAAGTGCTGGTTTTGATGCCCCCCGAGCCAAATTCGATATCATTAATCCCGTTTTTGGCAAACCCAGTTACGACCGAAAACTACCCGTAGGCGTAACGCGGGATCTGCTACGATCTCATTGGTGGGTTGTTCGTGCAATGGAAGTAGAAGGCTGTATAAACCCACTATGGATTATAGTAAAGAAAAAATCCATGAAAGTCGTGGATATTTTCGAAGCTCCCGATCCAGAAGGTTAAGCTTCGATTGAGGTGGGAACTCCGGCAAAAAGTTAAAAAAGGGCTCAAAAATGGGTATGGGACAAAAAAACATCAACCTGATTGAACAATAGGCCATCAAAAGAAAATATGTTGGAATCCAGGTATTTTTAATTTCAGAAAAAAGATTTTTACCGAAAATTGGAAAATAATATTTTGTGAAGTAATTGAAAATCATCCAAGAGGTCATAATCGGTATTACTTAAACCAGATATTATGAATACCGAAACTGCTCGGTGATACCTCTAACCTATCTGCATTTTAGACTAATTAGAGTGTAAATATCTCTGTGATAGCCAATGAAAATCAGTCCTGTTAATTAAAAATCGAAATTTAAGAGTTTTTGTCTAGAAGCGTGTTAATTGGAACAAAATATGACCCATTTCCATAATCATAGAACGTCATGTTAAATTAGAGCGATCCATAATTGGTAACACCGATTTAATTCCTATCCAAAATCATCGGGAGACTTTTTAACCAAAACCACCGAATATAGCTTACCAAACATCATTTGATTCCA
>JAAEKY010000392.1 GCA_024227235.1 Desulfobacteraceae bacterium
AATACCGACGGCCATTTTCGCCGAGAATAATGGCAATGGACCATCAAGCTAAGGTCTTTTAAATAGTTCTTAGGCAAGTTATGATCAAATTGTCTTTGCTTGTAAAGCACATTTATCTATTCAGCTCAGATTGGTTTCATATTACTACACTCGCAGCTTGTACCACTTTATAAATTCAGCCATTGTGGCTCTAAAAATTGATATTGTCACTTTTTATAGATGGTAAACAAATACAGGTGATATCTGGCTTCAACTTAAAAAGAATGAAAAAAATCATCAGATGGAGCTGCGGTACAAAAATATCAAAAACAAATCTTAAAATAATGATATCTCCACTATTGACACAACCTCAGAGGTGCCAGGGGTGTCAAAAGATCCAACAGACCAAGCTGAATACCCCTTTGATGAGTTGGAGCGCTAAGATTCAGTCAAAATTGAAGAAACTGTGAAAAGCCATCAAAATTGAACAAGAATTGTCAAAGAAACCCTGTTTTCTGAAGAATTTTAGAATTTCATTCAATTTGGGCTGAATCTTAGAGCTCCAACTTACCAAAGGGGTCTTCAGTTTGGTCTTTTGGATCTTTTGACACCCCTGGCACCTCCGGGGCTGTGTCAATAGTGGAGATATCATTATTTTAAGATTTGTTTTCAATATTTTTGCA
>JAAEKY010000393.1 GCA_024227235.1 Desulfobacteraceae bacterium
CCACTTTCATCTGAAATTTTTTGCCGGCAAAATTTTCTAAAATTGCTACTTCACGTGCTTTGGCATACACTCTGAAAACACCTTTTATCTTGGGGTTTGCATAATTGTGGTTCAAAATATATTGTTTACCCCTTGCTTTATCAGGATCAATATCATTGGTATGAGTCCAGCTGGCAAGGATTTCATCTGCCTGGCTGTAAAGATCAGCAAGATCACTTGCCCTATTTGTAAGAAATGATTTTACCAATTGCTCAAGGTCATTGTCTTCAGCCATGGCATAAGATAGATTTTTTACCCAACCTTTGCCTTTCATATCAGGCAAAATAGTGATGTCTTTTGGAAGCACACCTGCATATATGTACTTAGTATCCTGTTTGTCTGTTGCTAACCAGACATCCCGGATCTTTTTTTTTATAAATACAGGATTGCCAGTTTCAGAAATTACTTGCTGGGTAAAATCAGCCTCATGACTTATCTTATTCCATTTTTCTTTGATATTTATTTTGTCGGCATTTAAATTAATGGATTTAATATTAAGATCAGCAAGGTTATGTAACTCGACTTTTTGGCTTATACCATCCCTGTTTTTATCTACCCATATTTTTAATGAATCATAGATGTTATCATCTGTATTAAGTACACCATTTTTGTTGTCATCATGATCAGCTAAGGCTTCAAAGCCATTCTTTGCAGTCTTTCCTGCTTTTTTTAGTGTATAATTGCCAAATAATTCACTACCATTGTTAATAATGCCATCCCGGTTTTTATCAAGTGCCAGCAGACCATCCTCTCTTTCTATCCAC
>JAAEKY010000394.1 GCA_024227235.1 Desulfobacteraceae bacterium
ATGCCTTCTCTTTGCTGCATGATAGTATTGATGGCTTCAAGGGAGAGCTGTAATGCCACTATCAATTCAACCTTTCCATTCTGAATAACAGGTTGAGCAATAAATCCACAAGGGTCTCCATTGCTCGCTGCATAGGGTGCAAAATCAGCAATGCCATATTTCTTTGTGTCCAAAACGTTTCTTACAAGCTTTCCAAGCCCTGAGCCTGCATATTTGCCATCAACCATATTGGTCTGATAGTCAGCCTCCTTGGTAACTGTATAAAAAACTTTGCCTTTGGGGTGGATTAAAAACAGATCATAATATCCATATTTTTTAATATATTTGCTGTAAAAATCGTCTGTTTCACCTTCTATAATTGGTGCAATAGCTTCTTCCATGTTGAGTTTTGTTATACATGCCCAGTTTAATCCTTTTATATCAAGAGGGCTTGATTCCACCAGTACAAGATTTCCTGAGCTGTCAGTATAAGTTTTCAGCGAACTTTTACCTGCAAGAGCACTCTCTATATAAGGAGTGGATATTTCATAACCAATCACATATTTCCCATTGCCCATGGTTAACATATCGCTTCTAAAAGAGCTTTTACCATTAAATTTTCCAGCAAAATATGTTTCTCCTGTTTTTCCCATACCATCTCGTTGTTGAGCAATTTTATTAATTGGTTCAGTTGGAATTTGAAAGGCTATACAACCAATACTTTCTCCCTTTGACCAGCGGCCACGGGTACCTGAATTAGGTGCAAATCGTATTATTGCAAAAGCGGCAGGAGCTTTAGATGGTTCATAGTAAATAAAATCCCCAAAAACTATTCCATCTGCTCCGGAATAGGTGTTTCCAGAAGCTTTTTTCCATGCTTTGGCAAGATTACTGTCTTTGTATGGGCCGGTTTTAAGGTTTGTCCATGTATCACTTTCCTGAGCAGCTGTTGCAATAATATCACCTTCATCAGTGATGAAAAATATATCGTATACACCAAGTTCATCCATGGTTTCATTTAAAAACTTTTGATATTTGGCTTCTACTGTTTTATATGCACTTGATCTTTGCTGATCAATAGCATGAAAACCTGCATCATATGAAGCAAAAGCATCTTGAAATTTTCTATGCCTGGAAAGCATTGATGCATCTTTTGTTAGGGTTTTAAAAAAATCTTTAATTCGATTTTTCTGAAGACTGTGTATTGCAGAAACTTTTTGGACAGCATCCTGCTTAAGGGTAGCCACAGTTTCTAACAATACTCCCAAATCGCCCTGCCGCTCATTGAAGAACTGAGAGATCTGTGCTTTTTTTACGGCTCGCATGCCTTTGAGCTGACCATAAGCGGCATCAGATAAGGCATTACTTGATTTGATGTAAGAAATACCCCCGATAACCCCAAAAGGGATCAGGCCCACCAAAAGAAAGAAAATAATTAATTTTGCACCAAGACTTAATTGTTTCATAATAACTTCTCCTCATTAAAAAATTATTTTATGTTGTTTTATCAAGAGCTTCTATTTCTTGAGCACTGAGTACCCTGTCAATATCAAGAAGAATTTTAACTCCCCCTTCCATTTTTGCCATACCCAGAATATAATCGGTATCAAGCTTTGAACCGAAAGTTGGCGCCTCTTCAATCTCATCCTCATTGATATTTAGTACTTCAGAGACAGCATCAACAACGATACCAATAAGTACAGTAGAATCTTGTGAATCTATTTCCACTACAATGATACAAGTTCTATCGGTATAGGGGATTTCTCCCATTGAAAATTTGAGTCTAAGATCCATTACAGGAATCACTTTTCCCCGAAGATTGATTACACCTTTTACGAATTCTGGGGTACGGGGAACTGATGTTATGGGCATCATACCAATAATTTCTTTGACTTTTAAAATCCCGATACCATATTCTTCTTCATCAAGCTGAAATGTCAGGTATTTACCTGATTTCTCAGTCATCACTTTAACTGCCTGGTTATTTGCTTCAGCTACGTCGGCCATCTTTAATGCCCTCCTTTATTGGATTAGTTTGTGTTTATCTTTTTTTTCATTTTATTTATTACAGCGAAAAGGTCGGTATATGTGTCGTTTACATAAGTGAAATATCTTGGGAAAAAATGGTGAGCCATGGATAGTACAACTTTTGATTTATTCGGGAGAACTAATATCACACGTCTGTTTTCTATCAGATCAATCAAAGAGGTTAATTCGGTTAACCGTTTTTCAGAATCGACAAATAAAATAAAAATTTCTTCAGCATAATTCGACACCTGTTTTAATCTCGTTTTAAATGAATTAAATGTTTGAAGAACTTGTATCTCAGACTTTTTAAGGTTTTGACCAATAGTATTTTTAAAATTTTCACCTTTTGTGGAAGAACCCTGGTGGATAAAAATTATAAGTTTCATGGCTCCCCTTTTATAATGTTATGCTTATTTTCAAACGCTTAATGTTTACAAATTTTATGAATTAGTAGTACAAGATGCGTGCCAGCATAAAAAAACAAAATACCTATATATTTAGATAGTTATAAAATATACGCTATTCTCAAATTTGAAACAAATTATTGAAGATTTAGGAAGAATCTATGGGTATAACAAACTAACTATTTGAATTTATAACTATATTTTGAACAACCCAAAGATCTGTCGCAAAAATGAAACATTCGCAAAAATGACACATTAAATTAATTGCGATTTAAATGATGTTTCCTCATAAGGCGATAAAGTTGGCTTCTAGAAAGACCAGAAACCTTACAGGCTTCTTTTAAATTACCTTTAGTGGCGGATAATAACTCAAGTAGAAATTTATGCTGTGTTTTCTCAATATAGATTTTATAATTTAAATTGAAATTCGGTTTTTTCGTAATGGGAGGAAGCTTTTTTATAGATATATCATCTTTTTGGGGTGAGTTAAATTTATTTTTAATATTAAATGCTCGAATATGTGCGGGAAGGTGGTGTGGAAAAAGGGTGGTGCTGCTGCCTGAATCACTGCAAACCTGATCAATCGTATTAATGAGTTCTCTTACGTTTCCCGGCCAATTATACATTTGAATTTCCTCTATAAACTCTTGTGACATGGTGCAAGCATTTTCTATATGGGAAAGGTGATGATCTGCAATAATATTAATATCGCTCTCACGATCCTTCAAAGGCGGTAGATGAATATTTATAGAAAACATCCTAAAAAAAAGATCTTCCCTAAATTGGTTTTTGCTCACCATGTCTGATAAATCGCGATGTGTTGCGCTGACCAATCTGAAATTACTCTTAATTTCTTTTTTACTTCCTACCGGCCTAAATCGCTTTTCCTGTAGAGCTCTTAGGAGTTTTTTTTGAATATCCAAAGTAAGCTCACCCACTTCATCGAGGAACAAAGTGCCTTTATCTGCCATTTCAAGCAATCCTGGATTATCAGAATCTGCCCCCGTGAAGGCGCCTTTTGTATGCCCAAAAAGTGTACTTTCAATTAAATATTTTGGTAATG
>JAAEKY010000395.1 GCA_024227235.1 Desulfobacteraceae bacterium
AGTATTATTGATAATAGCGAAGCCATCACTAAAGAAGAATTAGAAGGCATATTAAGAATAAAAATCTCAAAGCAAATTCAGATTTTATTATCGCAAAACCGGCTCAACCGTGTAAAAGTGGGGGCCAAATATTTTTATCTTTCCGAAGAATTGGCAAAAAACAAAAAACGAAGAATGCAGGTTCTTCCTATTGATATTGAAGAGTATGCCAACAGAAAAGTCAATATCGGTGATCTGACCGCTGTATTAAAAGCCGTTTTATCTGAGCACAAAACTGATGTGAATAATTTAGAAAAACTTGTTCAAAAATATTCTTTAGATGTTCCAATCAAAAGAATTGAGCAGCTTATTTTAAAATATGATTTAACTGTAAAAAAAAAGCCTTGAATCTTCTGGAAGATTTGAGAATAAAATATCAAAATAATGAGGAGGTATTTGACGAACTTTCAGATTGTTCAGTCAGGCTCTATCCTGAAAAAGACTCATGTGTAGTTTGCAATAAAAAAACGAAGCTGCTCAAAACTTCGAGCAAAGAATGTTATTCATTTCGTTTTGGCAAATTCCGGTTAACCGAAGGATTCTTTTTTTGTCAGGATCATAAATATATGTCAGAAAATTCAGACCGGATTTTGAGATACTATTCTCGGTTGGCAATAGAAATTGTGGATCGCGGTTACCGCATTACTATCGACATGGTTGCCAGGGTGGGCCTGTTAAGGTACCGTGATAATCGCCAACTGGAAGAGATCCAGTCGTTTTTGAAATGCAGCCCGGCAAAAATTGATTTGCCAGTCAGCACAATTGGCTTGGTTGCAAAACGATTCCTGGGATATTGCAAGTTGCTGCATGAAAAATATCAATTCAAAATTAAGGATGATATAAATTCCAACAGCGGTTACGCGGCACACTTTGACGGCACGACAGAAAAGATGAGCGGCGCAATAAATTTTGTGGTAATGGACAGCCTTACAGGCCATATTCTTATAAGCGAAATGATCGAAACTGAAAGCTATAAAAATGTCACATCGCTTCTCAGGAAGGTCAAATTCAGGTATGGAAATCCATTGGCGACAATCAGTGATTTAAAACCGGGTTTTCTTTCAGCCTCCGGAGACAGCTTTGATAAAGTTCCCACAAATTTTGTGATTTTCATTTTTTGAAAACTTTTAAAGAGCTCTTAAGCAAGTATCACAGTTTCATTAAAAAGCGTTTATGTTCGGC
>JAAEKY010000396.1 GCA_024227235.1 Desulfobacteraceae bacterium
AAATAATGCTTTTATTTACTTGCGCCATATAATGGTTCCGCAATTTATGACTTTGGCCTTTAATTTTTTCTCTAGGTGCAATGGCATAATACATTTTTGCAATACAATCAGCAAACATGGTGACTACAAATAGTAATTTGGTCTTCATCAACCAATTGATATGGAATCCGGGTTGGTCAATCATGCCTTGGGAAGCGGTAACTGAGATTATTGGAATGTCATCATACCCTGCCCCGATCATCGCTTTTCTGATCAAAGAAATGTAATTAGATGCACGACACTGTCCTCCGGTCTGGGTAATACCGATGGCAATGTTATTGGGGTGATACCGATTATTTTTAAGTGCCTTTATGATATCCCCGATAACAATTGTCCCAGGATAACAAATATCATTACTGGCATATTGAAGCCCAAGATCTACAGATCTTCTGTCTGGCTGGGGAAGGATTTTAAATTCATAACCTGCATTCTTAAATATTGCCGGTAGATAGGCAGAATAGTCTTCTGCAAAAAACGGGGCTAAAATAGTTCTTTTTTTATCTTCTTTTTTAAAACTTACAAATGGTTTTCTTGTTAAACAGTCTAAATTTTTTCTTTGTCTTTTTGCTTTTATTGATTCCACCATTGACCGCAGTCTTAGTCTGACGGATCCTGGGTTTGATATCTCATCTACCTTTATCACGGTATGATTTTTAAAACCTGTTTTTAAAATTTCCTTTGTCTCATCAATAACAACCGCATCTGGTCCACAACCAAAGGAATTCAGATGAACCAGTTGAATATTATCCGGTTCTGAAGCCACCCATTTAGCCGCATTATAAATTCTATTGGGGTAAGGCCATTGGGTGACCACATGAATATCCTTAAGATATTTTTCATCGTATGGAACTGCATCCTCTGTAATAATATCAGCCCCAAGCCCTGTTAAAATATTAGGAATCTTGTGATTGATCAATCCATCTGAATGATAGGGTCTTCCTGCCAATACAATGAGCAATGAATTATTTTTTTTGGCTTTTTCTACTATATTTATCGCCTTATCTTTGATCTGAATTTTAAATTGTTCATCAGCCAGGAGGGCAAGATCAAGTGCCTTATAAATTGATAATTTGCTGATACCAAATTGCTTTAAATATTCAACGCACGTCTTTTTTAATAGAATCTGATCATTAAAATTTACAATCGGTCTGTCTAACGGAATACCAAATCTTTGCCCCGGATGGATAGCACTTTCAATCACATCAGCATAACTGGAAACAATGGGACAATTATACGTATTTAGTGCCTTTTCATATTCTTTTTTTTCATACACAACCATCGGATAAAAAATCCGGTCTATATTTTTTTGGGCCAGGTCATAAATATGCCCGTGAACTAATTTAGCCGGAAAGCATATATTATCCGACATGACAGTTCCCATTCCTTTTTCATTCATTTTTGCAGTAGAAGGCGATGAGAGTTGGACATTGATTCCGCAATGGGTAAAAAGTGCATGCCAGAACACAAAATTTTCATAAAAATTAAGGCATCTGGGCATCCCTATGGTTAACACGGGTTGAGCATGAGGGGTAAGATCTCTATTAAAGATTAGATCATTTTTATAAGATACAAAGTTAACCCCCTTTATCGGCTGTGACCCTTTTGCTGAATAATATTTTTCACAATTATTTCCAGAAAAAAAAGATTTCCCATTGGAAAATATAAACCGGGTAACCCTGCACTGATTTTCACATCCTTTACACGTCATTAAACGTGTTTGATAATTTTGAATCTGTTCAAGTTTGGATAATTCAGGGAACCTGGTGTGCAATTCAGGCATCTTTGAATGCGCGTTATGGGCGACCAAAGCCGCACCGAAAGCACCCATCAGTTCAGGTATGTGAGAAATTTTCACCAACTTTCCTGTCATCTGTTCTAATGCCCTGACGATCGAAGGATTTTTAAACGTCCCTCCCTGTAATACAATATTTCCGCCCATTTCAGACATGGTATGAAGTTTCAACACTTTAAACAGGCAATTCTTGATGACTGAGTAAGCCAACCCTGCACTAATATCTTCTACTGCTGCATTTTCCCGTAAGGATTGCTTTATTTTTGAATTCATGAACACCGTGCACCGGGTACCTAAATCACACGGTGCTTTTGCTCGACAGGCAAGAAGAGAAAAATCTTCAATACTATGATTCAAAGAACCGGCAAGCGTCTCCAAAAAAGAACCGCACCCAGAAGAACAGGCTTCATTTAATTCAATTCTATTAATGATTCCGTGATCAATGAAAATGGCTTTCATATCCTGCCCGCCAATATCCAGGATAAAAGAGACATCAGGGTCTATAAATCTTGCTGCTGTGTAGTGAGCGATTGTTTCAACAATGCCAGTATCAACATTAAATGCTGCTTTGATTAAATCCTCACCATATCCTGCAACAGCACTTTTAACAATTTTCAAATGGGGATGATGCTCTAAAACTTGTTTCCTAAATTGAATCAACCCGTCAATCAAAGCGTTAACAGGATTTCCATTATTATTATTATACCAGGAGAATACTATCTCTTTATTTTTTCCTATAACAATGATCTTTGTTGTAGTTGATCCTGAATCAATACCAAGGAAACATTCATTTTTTTCATAAATAACAATCGGGCATTCCTTAATAGGAACTACGCCTATTTTCTCTTTCCATTTCATAAAATGATGCTGGTTCTTAAACAATGGTTCGACTCGATCTTTGGCAGGGTCTGTATTCTTTTGCTGAATTTCCAGAAGCTTAATTAATTGATTTACAAATATAGGCTTTGGGGGATATTTATCAAACAGAGCCGCTCCCATTGCCGGGATAAGCTCTGATCTTTTGGGCATTACCATATCAGTTTTAGAAAAATTCAAGACTTTTAGAAACATCTTCACAAGTTCGGGCAGAAAACTAAACACGCCACCGCATAAAAGAATTTTTGGCTTTATCTCCACGCCTCTGGCAAGTGTATTAATACATTGAATGGCAACAGCATGAAATATA
>JAAEKY010000397.1 GCA_024227235.1 Desulfobacteraceae bacterium
AATCGATAAGCCAGTTGAAGAATTCTGCAAAGAAGTATTGGAACAAAAAGGTGTACTTCTCTTGCCTTCAGACCTTTATGGATATAAAAGCAACCACTTTAGAATCGGATTTGCCAGAAAGAATCTGCCCCAAAGCCTGAATAAATTGGAAGAGTATGTCAAAGAGATATAAAATCAAAATAAGGATCTTTTGCATTGTTTTCAAATAAATGATAACTCATTAAATGAAATTTTATTAAATTCATAAAGGACTTTAGTGACAAAAACACCTGAACAAGAAGCCAGAGAAATCATAGACAAGATGCTAAATCTTGCTGGCTGGGATGTTCAGACTGTTAAAAACACTAACATCCATGCAAAAAAAGGTGTTGCCATCAGGGAATTCCCTTTAGATAATGGGCATGGATATGCAGATTATCTTTTGTATGTTGATGGTAAAGCAGCTGGTGTTATTGAGGCAAAAAAAGTCGGAACCACTCTTACCGGGGTTGAAATTCAGTCAGATAAATACAAAACAGGTCTGCCAACAGATCTCCCTGCATGGTACAGACCTCTTCCTTTCTGTTATCAGTCAACAGGTGTTGAAACACGTTTTACAAACGATCTTGATCCTGTTCCAGTATCTCGTGATGTTTTTTCATTTCATCGTCCTGAAACTTTTGAAGAATGGCTAAAAGCTGATACGCCTATCTCGCTTGATAAAGTTGCTGAAACTCAAGAGACCTATGGCAAGCCTTCTACTTTAAATCTTAGGCTCAAACAAATGCCTGAGCTTATAGAAGATGGCTTCTGGCCTGCCCAGATTACAGCTGTTAAAAATCTTGAAAAATCCCTTGCACAAAACCGACCCCGGGCACTTATTCAGATGGCAACCGGCTCTGGTAAAACATTTACCGCTATAAGTTTTATTTACAGACTTATTAAATTTGCAAAAGCTCGCCGTGTTCTGTTTCTTGTTGATCGCGGCAATCTTGGAAGGCAGACACTTAAGGAATTCCAGCAATATGTTTCACCCTATAACAACTATAAGTTCAGCGAAGAATATATTGTTCAACTTCTTTCTTCAAACATAGTTGATAAATCCTCCAGAATCTGCATCAGCACTATCCAGCGTCTTTACTCAATGCTCAGAGGGGAAGAACTCCCTGAAATCCAAGATGAAGAATCTGTCCAAGGCCTTGAAAACGTTTACGATAAAGTACCTCCAATAGAATATAACCCAGCGATTCCCATTGAGACATTTGATTTTATCATTACAGATGAATGTCACCGCTCTATTTACAATCTCTGGCGCCAGGTACTTGATTATTTTGACGGATATATTATCGGACTTACTGCCACGCCCAGCAAACAGACCTTTGGTTTTTTCAATCAAAACCTTGTTATGGAATATGGGCATGAACAAGCTGTTGCAGATGGTGTAAATGTTAATTATGATGTGTATCGCATTAAAACACAAATCACAGAAAAAGGCTCCACTGTGGAGTCAGGCTATTACATTGATGTCCGTGACAGAGAAACCAGACAAATTCGCTGGGAGCAATTGGATGAAGATTTTGAGTATGATGCTAATAAACTTGATCGCGATGTAGTTGCAACAGATCAAATCCGAACTGTTATATGCACTTTTAGAGATAAACTCTTTACTGAAATTTTCCCCGGCAGAACTGATGTGCCAAAAACCCTTATCTTTGCCAAAGATGACAGCCATGCAGAAGATATTGTAAAAATAGTGCGTGAAGAATTTTTCAAGGGTAATGATTTTGCCCAGAAGATTACCTACAAGACCACTGGCAAAAAACCTGAAGAACTTATTGCTGAGTTTAGAAACAGTTATAACCCCAGAATTGCTGTTACAGTTGATATGATTGCCACAGGCACAGACATTAAACCACTTGAAATTGTCATGTTCATGCGCAGTGTAAAATCCCGAAGCTTCTTTGAACAAATGAAGGGCCGGGGTGTGCGTATCATGAATAAAGATGCTTTTAAATTAATCACTCCGGATGCCAAAGCAAAAGATCATTTTATTATTGTAGATGCTGTTGGTGTTTGTGAGCGGGACAAAACAGATTCAAAACCCATGGATAAAAAAAAATCTGTTTCCTTTGAAAAGCTTCTCAAAGCCATAAGCTTTGGAAATACAGATCCAAATGTTGTGTCCTCTGTAGCTGCACGCCTATCTCGATTAAACAAAAATATGTCAGAAGAAGATAACCAAAAAATCATTGAGCTTACAAAAGGGAAAAGCCTGGGTGGTCTCGTATCTGACATTGTAAATGCCCTTAACCCTGATAATCAGATAGAGAAAGCTCAACAGGACAGCTCGGGAACAGACCAACCCACCCAGAAACAGATCCAGCAGGCAGCTAACAGCATGGTGAAAGATGCTGTTAAGCCTTTGTGTGACCCGGATTTTAGAAATCTGATACTTGATATTAAAAAAAAGAATGAACAGGTTATTGACAATGTAAGTTCAGATGCAGTAATAGAAGCAGGTTTCAGTGAAGAAGCTCTGGAAAAGGCAAAAGGTATGATAGAATCTTTTAAACTGTTTATTGAAAATAACAAGAATGAAATAACAGCATTGCAGATCCTTTATTCAAAACCATACAAATCACCATTAAAGTATGAAAATGTAAAAGAACTTGCAGATGCTTTTAACAAACCACCACATCACTTTACTGAAGATAATCTCTGGGCAGCCTATGCAGCTCTTGAAAAATCAAAAGTCAGAGGTGCAAACTCTGCTCGAATAATGACAGACCTTGTATCACTTGTCCGTTTTGCCCTTGACCAGGACAATGAACTTGTACCATTCCCGGAAAAAGTAGATGCAAATTTCAAAGCATGGCTTGCTAAACAACAAAAAGAATTTACAAAAGAAAAACTTCACTGGCTTGAAATGATAAAAGACCATATCGCAGGCAACCTAAGTA
>JAAEKY010000398.1 GCA_024227235.1 Desulfobacteraceae bacterium
GCAGGAGCTGTAGGCACACATCCTGGCTCCCCAATCCCTTTAGCACCAAAAGGACCATCTTTATCATCTGTTTCAATAACAGGTGCTTTAATATTAATTGAATCTTTGGCAGTAAATAATTTGTAGTCTCTAAAGTTTGCATTCATGGTCTCGCCATCTTGAACTGTGACTTCTTCTGTCAAAGCATAGCCAAGACCCATGACAACACCACCATACACCTGACCTTCCAAAAGTAGCGGATTGATCGCTCTTCCCACATCATGGGCTGCTACATAATCAAGAACCTCCACTTTACCTGTTTCTTCGTCAACTTTAACTTTTGCACCATGGGCACCAAAAGAATATGTAACAGACATATTGCCTTTAAGTTCTTTGCCCATGTTACGATTATCAGGATCGTAAAAATGATCTGCCATCATCATGGTACCGTTTGGAGCGAAATGTGCTTTTCTTAAAAGTTTGCCAATGGGCATACTTTTTTCTTCATCGCCTGGAACAAATACAAGCTTATCCTTTAACTCGATATTTTCAGCAGGTGTTTCAAAAAGCTTAGACGCAAATTCCTGGATTTTCAGTTTAACTTTTTTAGCTGCACCAAGAGCAGCATTTCCAGCTACAAAAGTACTTCGGCTGGCATGGGCGCCAACATCCCATGGGCAAATATCTGTATCAGAATGAATAACATTGATGTCTTCAACTAACAGTCCTAATTCTTCTGCTACAATCTGGGCTGTAATATTATCAAGGCCTTGCCCCATGTCAGTACCACCAGTAAATACATCTACCTTTCCATAGTCATCCATTTTTAAAATGGCACCGCATCCATCAGAACCATAAATTCTAGCTCCTCCGCCTACATGAATCAAAGAAGCCATACCAGTTCCGATCCCTTTTTCATTTTTACCATCAAACTTAAACTCTTTTTCAACTGCATCAATACATTCAGCAATCCCGCAGGTTGTTATTTTAAGGCCCTGGGGTGTTTCATCTCCAGATTCATTTTTATTGATCCTTCTAATTTCAAGACGATCAATACCTGCTTTTTCAGCCAGCATGTCAAGACTGCTTTCAATAGCAAATGTTGCCTGAGGATTACCATATCCCCTCATTGCCTGAGAATACGTATTGTTGGTATATACACACTTTGCTGAATATTTAACATTTTCTACTCTGTAAAGAGAACTTATGGGCATCAACATAACAGAAGGTGTTGTAGCTCCCCAGGATGTATATGCTCCATTGTCCAATACCATTCTCATATTTCTGAAGGTCAGCTTGCCGTTTTTGTCACATCCCTGTTTAATATAGATAACAGTTGGTTGCCTTGTTGAAGTTGCCTTGAACTCTTCAACCCTGTCAAACATAATTTTTACAGGTTTTCTGCATTTGTGTGCCAGAAGTATAGAAATATGCTCATAGGCGTATGTATCAAGTTTGCTTCCAAAGCCACCACCAATAATTGGCTTAATAACTCTAACTCTTTTGTTCTTCAGCCCCATGGCTTTTAAAGATTCAAGAAAATCTTTTTGTGCAAGGGATGGAATCTGTGTATTGGTATAAATTGTTAGATTGTCATTGGCATCAAACAAAGCAATAGCACCACTTGTGCCAAGACAGCAATGAGTAACCCACTGAGTAGTGAATCTTTCTTCCACAACAAAATCTGATTCTTTTTCTGCTTTTTCAACATCTCCATAATGAATATTCCATGGCATTTTAAGAACATTTGATTTTAAATGCCCATGTACAAGAGGAGAATCTTTTTCCATGGCTTTTTCAGGATCAAAAATACCATCAAGTTTTTCATACTCAATTTCAATAAGGTCAATTGCCTTTTTTGCAATTTCAGGAGTAATTGCAGCAACTGCAGCAACTTCATCCCTAAATGAGCAGACCTTGCCTTTTTTTATTGGAGGGTTGTCTTTTATAAACCCAAGTCTCATTTTTTCAGGAACATCTTCACCTGTCAGAACCGCATGAACACCATCTAAAGCCTTAGCTTTTGATGTATCTATTTTAACAATA
>JAAEKY010000399.1 GCA_024227235.1 Desulfobacteraceae bacterium
GACTTAGGGTGGTAAAAATATTTATATTTTTAACGCCCTGACAAAGGGGCGCAGCCACGCGAAGCGTGGGTTGTGCTCTAACGCCTTGTTAGCCCGCTCTGCGGGCTACAAGGCTTAGAGGGCTCAACTCGGTGTTAGCGCAGCCCGCAGGGCTGCGCTAACGTTAAGTTCACGGGTTGCAGGGATTTCCAATAAACTTGTTCGTGATAATAATGTTAGTTAAACCAAGATTTTTCAAGGCGGCTGAGACCCCTGCAATCCTGTGAAACGTCTTGTTCTGTCGTTATTAATTACTATTTGCTTTATCATTTCTTATGGTTTTTAGTCGAACACTTTAAGCTTGGTTGGTCTACTACCAAGAGACATATTCATCCAAGCTTTCCAAAAAAGAGGTGCATCCATTGTACTTAAACCAATACATCCCTCTGTCCCAGCAATATTACCATCAGGATGAATCCCTAAGCCATGACGACTACATGAAAACTGAGGAGTAATTGGAATAAAAAAGCATACATCTCCAGCACAATAAGATGGAGCTAATCCTTGCACAACCACATGACTTGTTTTGACAGTATAATCGCCTGATGGCAAATTATCTTGACCATATGGACCGCTTACTGCAGAGTAGCTAGTACCATTAAATTTCAATGTTTTTGAAGCAATATGATATATCATCTATCCATCTTTTTTAATTAATACCAATTCTACTAGGCGGTATATTATTGTTTTTTAATTCTTTTAAAATTTTGATAGGATGCTTTTTATAGATTCCAATTAATTGTGTTGATAGCATTTCAGCATTAGCTCCATCAGCAAACTTATATCCTGATACAAGCTTACGTAAAGCTTTTGAATCATACATAGCATATGTCGCCAATTGAGATTGTAAGGGTGATGCTACATTAATATAGTCTGTTTCATTTTGTACAATATGCCAGATGGGTTTTTGAGCTTTGCCCAATGGATATAGCTCAATAAATGCATTAACATATTTTTGTTCTTGAGTACGCACTGATAGGACATATGCAAGAAATAGTTTTTTAATTAAATCTTTTTCTTTGTAATAGAGCTGGGTGATATGATTGATATCTTCACCTGTTAACGCAATATGCGGTAGCAATAATAGTGCTGTATTTGATTCAATCGCATCAGTTGAATTAATTCGATTAATCAGCTCTTGAGATAATGATGTATTAGAGTTTTTAGAGTAACAACCGCTAAAAAAAATCATTATGGAACAAGCTATAACCATTAAATATTTTGATATATTTTTCTCTAACATTATTGCCTCCATTTATATTAAAAAGCATTACCTATATATAGCATATTTGGACAGAACGGTTGAGCTAAGGGGCCGGGCATATAACCAACCCCTGCCTCGAAGCTATTGATTTAGTATTTTATTTAACCTTTATTAAAAACGCCGCCGTGCCCGGTCCCTCTTAAGCGATTGGTTATGCGTTCTATGATTTATTTTAGTACCCCTATTATAAACAAAACAGTACCAATCCCAAATAATATTCCTGCCCACTTTGCAAACTTAATGTCTATATCAGATAAGTTCGAAAAAGATGATTTGCCTGTTGAAAACCAAACGCTGTTCTTGAAACCTATAATAGATAGACAAAAGCATGACAGCGCCCATTCAACTATCCCTGCCCAATATAATGATTCTGATGTTTGAAATGAAGTAAGCCCTACGGAAATCAACACAATACCGATTACCCATTTCATTATCTTTAAACTACTTTTTTTATGTGAAAATGGATTTGATATAACTCCTTCTTTGGCTTTGATATCTTTATCACCAAAAATGATTACAACTATTCCAAAGAGTAAAAGAATGGTACCTATTAGAACCTCAAAGAACATTTATTTTATTCCAATTTACATTTACGCATAACGCCAGGATAACCTGGACAAAAAGCGCCAGCTTTTTGGATCAGAGTTAATCCGATTGTTCTGTTTTTATTGTCTCTAAATACTCTCGATGCCACCATGTATCATTACGAAATGCATCAGGATCAATATCACTCATTTTTTCAGAAAAGGATTGATCTCCTTTCATCAAATCTGCAAAAGCACAGACTGTCTTGAAAAATGAAATTACATCTTTGTTTAAATATTCTATCCTATTGTTAAAATCATGATTTTCGAAAACAAGATTTCCTGATTCCTTTAAAATTAGAATACGATCTCCATAATTGTTAAAGCCAATCACGATAAAGCCTTTATCAACCTCTGGAACTTTTTTAAAGTTCAGCATGGTCGGAGCAGATTCAGGAATACCTATTTCCTTTAAAAACTCATTATTTTCATTTTCCCATTTAACATCCCATGTTTGGACTTGTGGGTATGTATAAAATATTGACAGTTCATCTTTTAGCTCTGATAGATCATCAGGAATCCCACTGACCATTGTTTCGATATATTTTTTCTTTAGATCTTTCATTTTTTTTAAACAGAACTCCGAGTTGATCACACCCCCGACTTAGGGTGGTAAAAATATTTATATTTTTAACGCCATGACCAAGGGGCGCAGCCACGCGAAGCGTGGGTTGTGTTCGAACGACTGGTTTGCCCGCACTGCGGGCAAACAGGCTGAGAATGA
>JAAEKY010000400.1 GCA_024227235.1 Desulfobacteraceae bacterium
CCTGAAATCTGCTCTACATTTTTTTTAAACCGTTCATCGGAGGTTTCTGAAAGACTGGTGCATTGGATTGTTCCTGCAACTTCCAGTTTAACCGATAGAGGACCTGTACCGGTCCCAATACCCACATTACCACCCCCATTGGCTAAGATCGTAAGCGCTCAATAAACCCCATCTTAAAAAATTCATAGCCGTGTGTCATATTGTGCTGACTGTAATTTTTTTTATATAGGAGCAAAATCATGACAACAACAAGGCAAAATCAGCGGACTAAGAAACAAAAGTACTGGCAACGTCATATTAAAAAGTGGTTCCAGTCAGGATTAAGCCAGGCAGCATACTGCAGGAAATATAATTTAAAAATCAAAAGTTTTACTTATTTCAAATCAAGATTAAATAAAAATCTACCCGTACAATTTGTCCAGGTACCAGTTGAACCTGTTCTGGCACCTTCCTTTGTAAAACTTAATGTCGGTTCAAGCTTTCAAATTGAAATACCCGATGGGTTTTCTCAAAATACTTTGACACAGGTACTGCAAGTTCTTAGAGGTACATGATGTTTATGCCTTTTGCCAATCTTAAGGTGTATCTTGCCATGGGGTTTACTGATATGAGAAAATCTATCAATGGATTGTCCATTCTTGTCAGCGAACATCTGGCACTTAATCCTTTTTCCGGCCACATTTTTGTTTTTTGTAATAGAAAGAGGAATATGGTGAAAATTCTATACTGGGAGCAAAACGGATTCTGTCTATGGCATAAGAAACTTGAAAAACATAATTTTAAATGGCCTGATTCAAAAGAGCATATAAAAATTATAGGAAAAAGAGAACTTGCCTGGTTGTTAGATGGAATTGACATCCATCAAAAACATGCTCATAAATCTTTAAATTATTCAATTGTTTATTGAAAATATATTTACAATTTCAAATAGTTATGATATATAGCCTGCATGAATAATGAGGCTTGCACAAGTACAGAAAATGATGATTTTTCCATTAGAGAAAAAGTATATATAGCTGATATTGCCTCTTTAAAAGAGCAGGTTCGTTCCCTGCAGGTTAAATTGTTTGGCCGTTCCAGTGAAGCAAAAATTACACTTGATGATAAACAACTCAATCTCTTTGATACTTCTGAGGATGAATTGCCCATTACAGATGAACCCGATGAAGAAATTGAAATTCCTGGCCATAAACGTAAAAAGCCCGGAAGAAAACCTCTTCCTGAAAATCTTCCCCGTATAGATGTTGAGCATGATCTAACCAAAGAAGAAAAACAGTGCCAGTGCGGATGTATCAAAACACGGATTGGTAAAGAAGTATCAGAGCAGCTTGATATCATCCCTGCAAGAATGCAGGTAATCAGAAATATCCGTTACAAATATGCCTGTAAAAACTGTGAAGGTGTTGAAGACGACAAACCCGCTGTCATCATAGCAAGGATGCCTGATCAGACTATACCCAAAAGCATGGCAACTCCCGGACTTATTGCCCATGTCATGACTGCCAAATTTGTTGACGCGCTTCCTTTTTACAGGCAGGAAAAACAGTTTGCAAGAATGGGCATTAAAATCAAGAGAGCCACCATGTGCAACTGGGCAATGAAAGTATCTGATGCATGTGATATTATCCTTGATATGCTCAAAAAAGAAGTGCTCAAGAATTATTTGATCCATATTGATGAAACAACGCTCAATGTTTTAAATGAACCTGGAAGAAAAAAATCCTACATGTGGCTTTACAAATCAGGTCCGCCAGGTTTTGAGGTAATACTTTATGAATATCATGCATCCCGGTCAGGTGATATACCAAAAACATTTTTAAAAAACTATCATGGTATTGTACAGACAGACGGATATAAAGGTTATAATTTTCTTGACCCTTTAAAAACTATAGTCCATGCAGGATGTTGGGCCCATGCCCGCAGAAAATTTACAGATGTTATCAAAGCTTCAGGGAAGAAAAATTCATCAGGTAATGCAGGAACAGCTTTAAAATTTATCTCCAGATTGTATAAAATTGAAAAAAAGGGCAGAGAAAACAATATTAATCACAAAGATCTCTATACTCTCCGCCAGAAAGAGTCTCGTCCTATAGTAAAAGATTTTAAAAAGTGGCTTGACTCAAGGCTTGAAAAAGTACCACCAACAAGTCTGCTTGGCAAAGCCATAAATTATACTCTTGGGCAATGGCATAGACTTACCCCCTTTCTTAAAGATGGTCGTATCCCCATGGACAACAATACTGCAGAAAATGCCATAAGACCATTTGTCATCGGTCGAAAGAACTGGCTGTTCAATTGCACACCCCAAGGAGCCATAGCAAGTGCAACCCTGTACAGCCTGATTGAAACAGCCAAAGCAAATAAGCTTGAGCCTTACTGGTATCTCAGATACCTTTTAAAAAACCTGCCTGAAGCAATGACTACAGAAGAATTCAAGCAACTCTTACCAATGTATGTTGATAAAGCAGCACTCAACATGCCTGATTATAAATAATACTTTTCAAAGAACCTCACCAAGTATCTCATGCTTTGCTATGTTTGAACAGGTGGGGTTTAATGAGCGCTTACATTTCCACAGTTAAGGATCATTATTCTAATTGTTAACTGCAATATACCATCCAAAGTATCAATGATACCAAACCAAACCTTGATGAGATTTATGGGCGAGGATTACTAACTATTTGGGCTTAATTTTCGGTTCAAAAGTTACCCCAGATTATCCCTGTTAGTCCACACTTTATTCAAAAGCATATCACAACAACATGCCGTGTCTGATTTATTCATATACTCTGAGGCAACAATAAGCTTTATTGGAGATGTGCATTTGTGTTCGACAATTTGCTATCCTTTCCAGTAGAGGGCAGTTTAACTTGCTGGCGTATTTGGGTTTTGCTTACAGGATCTTGATTCGTGGAACGGTTAAGCCGCTATGGTGTTTGAGGGAAGAATGACCGAGTTCATGGCGGTCAGTGTAACGAATTTTAGAGCCTGTTGCAAGTTCCAGCTAAACGACCGCAAGGTGAACTGTCCGGAACGGGTAAAAAAAAATAGCAAATAACTTTTAAAATGAAAACAGGAGCTGCTAATTTAATTAAAAATAAAAGGAAGAACTGATCCCACAATTAAAATTGCCA
>JAAEKY010000401.1 GCA_024227235.1 Desulfobacteraceae bacterium
CTTTTATTTTATTGTTAACCATTTGTAGAGCAATTGTTAATTCTTATAAGTCAATAATAGTTGTCCTTTTCAAAACCCTCAATCTTTCAAATAGTCCAAACATCTTTTAAGTTATGGATAATGTAAATATCTTTAAGTTTGAAGTTTTGATTATTCAATTCATTTCAATACAAGTTAGGTTGACTGTTAGGCAAGCCTAATACTGAGCACTGGAAGATGAAAGTGTTGGTAAAAAATCAAAATTTACAACCCATTAATTAGACATAGTGAACAGTTTTTTTAAGCAGCAGCATTCAACTTAAGTATGTGCCAGTTTAATACAATGATATCTATTTCTAATCTTATCAAGCCTGATTTATGTAATTAACTACCCAAATTTTATTACATTTTTTTCACATTGTTACATTTATTTCATAGGAAAAAAAATACCCTAAATAATTGAAAATATCGTCAAATATGGACATCAGAGTGTGACAAAAATGGTGTGTTTCTTGCATGACTATAAAGTACTGCCTGATTAGGGATTGATCAAATAATCAAATCCGCCTCAGGATTTGACAGAGGACAAAGTAATCGATTTTGACGACTTTATAATGTTTGTCGAAAACTTTGAAAGAACATTTTAGGATCAAAGAACTATTTTTAAACTTAGAGGATTCTCAATATGAAATTTTTAAATAAAAGACACCTTATCTACTTGCTTTCACGTCGAGTTCCTTCATTGCTGTTAATAGTTGTACTGGTCTTTCAGGTTCAGCTTGTGACTGCGGCCACTCTTCAAATACAATTCACTGGACTGGACATTGAGTATGATGGTTCTTTAATCACCACTATTGGTGGTTCTGATCTACTCAACACTGTTACTCTAAGCGTTGACGGCTCTTTATCTGGGCCACCTTTGGTCTATGGTTCTGATAATATTTTTGCCAACCTCACTATCCCAGTGGAAAACCTTCCAGCGACAGGTGGAGTTATCACAATGCTTAACATTGGCAGTTTCGACCTGGGGCTGGTTACCGGAGGTTTGGGGCTTATCTTAGATAAAGTATCAGTCCAATACCTACCATTGACATATGCTGACTTCTTCTTTGCAGGGGCATTGGCCTCTATAAACGGCCAGGATCTGCCGTATGGCCTTGTGATTGGGGATCCAGTCACTCTGTCAATCTCCGCCCAGATCGCTTCTGATTCGTTCAGCGTCAACCCCTTGAACAACATCCTCACCGGTTTTACTGCCGCAGGGACTGGTGAAATCAGTGGAACTGAAGTGGTTCCGATCCCTACAGCCATCTGGCTGTTTAGCTCTGGTTTGATCTGCATAGTTAGTTTAATTAAACGAAAGAAAGGGTATAAACATTTACATTTGATAAAACAAATAACCCCCTAATCACTTTTTTTAATTTCTTTTTCGGATAAGAGAAGTGATCTTCCCCCAAAAACTGAAGACTGAATTAAGCTACTATTCAAAACCCTCAATTTTTCAAATAGTCCAAACCTCTTTTCAGTTAAGGATAATGTAAATATCATTGAGTTTGAAGTTTTGATTACCCAAGTCATGATTATGCAAGAATCATTGACTTTCAGAAATGACTAAATTCGATTTTTTAACATTCAACATGTTATTAAAAAGAATTTTTAACAACCACAATATTTTGTGCATGATCTAATTTCATGAAAACTGAGCCCTGTGAATACAAGTGCTCGCCTTTTGTTCCGAATAATCCCGACAATTTCTTGATCGATTCCGAATTGGTAAGTAAAGCTTAAAAATATAATTAACCATAGTAAGCAATTTTTTAATAAGGCTAATTTCTTGACTCACTGATTTGCCTTTTGTATGATAATTTAAATCATCCTCAGAATGGGGAATTCTATATGGTAACAATACTATTTTACAGTGCATTCACGACAGATTTATTAAATTCAATTAAACAGAAGAAGCAAGTAATCGTTTGCTTGACCATCTCGCTGATGATTGCGTTTATTTCCTGTAATTTGCTTTTTGCAGACACCAAACCGCTAAACATTGCAATGATTTTATGGAGAGGAGAAACCAAAGCAGAACATGGATTTAAAGATGGATTGAGGGATTTGGGCTATCCAGTGCAGTACCGGATTGAGGATGCTGGCCAAGACAGAAAAGAGGTGGCCCGAGTGTTAAAACAATTAACGCCCAAGTTTGAAACATTTCATTATATTTATACATTTGGAACAACCGTTTCCAGGACAACTCGAATAATATTAAATAATAGTGTTCCTCAAATTTTTAATGTCGTTACAGATCCCGTTGCAGCTGGTATTGTCAACTCCATCGAATCATCAGGGGGTAATATCAGTGGTGTGAGTGATTCAATTCCAGTAGCCGAACAAATTAAACGTGTTTTGGGTTTAATAAATTTTAAAAAAATAGGGATAATTTTTAATCCACGCGAAAAAAATTCAATGATCATAAGGAATGAAGTTTATAATACCGCAAGAGTGTTCAATTTTGAAGTCATTGACCTTCGTTCTCCACCTGCAAATAAAATGTTGCAGAATAATTTGCAAAAACTTATTGATAAATCAATTCAGGTGGATGCGGTTTATCTTCCTGCGGACAGTTTTATAGTGTCAAATGCCGAATTGATTGCATCATACCTGAGGCGTGCTAAGATAATAAGTATTGGGGCTACAAAAGAATATATAGAACATGGAGTTCTCATGGGTTTTGTGGTTAATTATTATCAATTAGGCAAGGCTGCTGCCAAAATCGTTGATAGGCATCAAAAAGGAGAAATGCTTCAAACGATTCCTATTGAAGAAGGAAAGAACCCCTATCTGGTAATCAATAAAACTACCTGTGACTTATTGAATATACCCATTTCTGATGCGGTACTAAAGGAGGCAATCCTTTTTGATTAACTTAATTTAAATCACTACCAAGCTTCAAAAGGTGAGCTTTTCATGAATGAAGTTATAAGGCCGACCAAAAAATTTCAAAGCATCAGCAGACGTTTCAGTTATGCATTCATTGGCGTAGTAACATTAATTCTAATTGCGTTTGCTGCAACCGCCATTATTGTAAATAGCGAAAAAATACATTCTGAACTTGAAAAACGATTAGATAATGCATTGAAACTTGCAGAGATAAGTCTTCCTACACCATTGTGGAATCTGGATAATGATATCGTCGATGATTTTATTGAAGCTCTGTTTCTGGATGAATCAATTGTTTTTGTAGAAGTACTATGGGGAGGTCAGGTTGTTTCAAAAAAAGTCAGGGAACCATTTAAAAAAATGGAAGGCGATTATTTTGAGCAAGAATCCAAATTCATAAAAAGAAAGTCTAATATTATTTTTGAAAACAACAAAGTAGGCACTATCAGGTTGGCTATGTCTATGGATAGTATTAAAAAGGAGCTAATTGTTACTATCTCAGGTATCATTGCTCTGACGACTATGATAATTATCGCCATTGCTATTACGTCTTTAGTTATCACAAAACGATCAATCACAAATCCAATTTCCCGGTTGCTTGAAGCCACTCAGGATATAGCAGATGGTAATTTTCAGCAACAAATCACAGCAATGCCTGGAAATGAATTGGGTAAACTGGCCCATGGATTTAACACGATGGCAAAAAATCTTAGCCAACTTATTAACGAACTGAAATACAGAAATGACCTGTCAAGGGCACTGATTAGCACAAGGGTTTTGGATGAAATCATTGAAAGGGTTGTCCGTGACGTGGCCGAAAGCGGGGGATATGACAGGGTCAGATTGTATTTGCATGATGAGAAGGAAAACGTATTGGTCTGCCAATCAGCTTTTGGAGTGGAAAAGAAAAAATTACTGCCATTGAAGCTTTCTCTTTCTAACGGACAAAATGGAGTCTCTACATGGGTTTTCAGAAATAAAATTCCTTATGTGGTTGATGATCCGTTAAATGATGATAAATGTGAACCAGAATTGCTTGAATCTTTAAAATTAAATAACTACGCAGTTGTGCCTTTGGTTGCGGGGGAAAAATCACTTGGTGTTATGGCGATCGATCGAATAAATGCAGGTTATCCATTTTCAGAAGATATTATCAATTCACTTATCGCCTTTGCTAATACGGCTGCTTTGGCAATAGAAAATTCTTTGCTATACTCAAATCTTGAGAAACGAGTTCAGGAAAGAACCTGCCAGTTGGAGATCGCCAATAAGAGGTTGAAAGAATTGGACCAGATTAAATCCGACTTTCTCTCCGCTGTCTCACATGAATTGAGAACTCCGTTAACATCGATTCTTGGCTTTGCAAGTATTATAAAAAAACGGTTTCGGAATTCTTTGATACCGAACCTTGATCTCACTGAAAAAAAAGTGCAGAGGAATACTGAGAGGACACAGGAGAGTATTGAGATCATAATCGAAGAAGGAGAACGACTCTCCAGGCTTATCAATGATGTATTGGATCTTGCAAAGATCGAATCCGGGAAAATGGAATGGAAGTCCTTGGACATATCAGTTTTAGATATTGTCCAGCAATCTATTCAAACGATTTCACCCCTGGCTAAGGTTAAGGGACTTGAAATTGACATAAAAACCCACGGTAATAATTTCCAGTTTACAGGTGACCCTGATCGATTGATGCAGGTGGTTACTAATCTACTCAGTAATGCAATTAAATTTACAAAACAGGGTTTCATTATCTGTGAATTAGAAAAAAATGACCCCGTCATTACTGTTAAAGTTAAGGATTCCGGGGTGGGGCTTGATCATGAGGATTTGTCTCAAATTTTTGATAAATTCAAGCAGGTTGGTGATACACTTACAGACAAACCAAAAGGGACAGGCTTGGGACTTCCCATCTGTAAAGAAATTATTGATTATTATCAAGGGAGCATTTGGGCGGAGAGTAAACCTGAAAAAGGGAGTACATTTGTTTTTACACTTCCAATGTCCAGGGAGTCAGTTTCTGCCTCTTAAAAGAACATTAGAGTTTTAGATCGTTGATAATGGAGAAAGGAGTTTAGTAACGATTCGATATTGGATGATAAAGGACATGGAAACACCCCACTATAAAAGAAAGTAGAATAGCCTGGTTAATGATCGACCTAAATTAATTAAGGAAATCAAGATTAATGGAATATTCATCGTTGAGAAAATTGTTGAATAAACGGAAAACCCTTCCTCTTCTCAGAGATTTTCAGGAGATTATTCCAGGGATTCAGGGATGTCATATATTAGACATAACTGGGAAAGGTATTATCGGTTTTCCGAAAAAGATCATGAACGATTTTCCTTTTGATATAAAACGGTTCCCGGATGCCGGACATTTAAGAATTGATGATTTCTCCATAGGGGCTTTATTTTTTATCAATGAAGAGGTTGCTGGTATGGTGGTTGTAAAATTCTTATCAAAAGATCCACCTGTATTTCTGGAGAAAATGGTTCAATACCTTAGCACTTTAATTACACATTCTTTGAAACTTGCTTTTGAAAAAAGGGAAGTTGCATTGGACGCCCTGGACAAATATCGGGAAATCACCCTGCTATATACTATCGGTGAAAAAATTAGTTCATGCCTTGATGTTGACCAGATAATCTATAAAATATTAGAAATAAATCAACAATTCATCAAATCTGAAAACAGTTCTGTCATGTTCCTGAACCGGGAAACCGGGGAACTTGAGATTAAAGGTGCCATAGGATGGGAGCGTTCGAACAAGATACAGTTGAAAATAGGAGTAGGAATTGCCGGTCTTGTAGCTGGTACCGGACGACCTGAGATCGTGAATGATCCGGGAACCGATCAGATATTTGTTTGCCCAGAAGATCTTATCCGCAATCTTTTATGTGTCCCTTTAAAAGTGCAGGATAAAGTCTTGGGGGTCATAAATGTAAGCAACAAAGCTTCTGGCAATATTTTTACAGCAGCCGATGAAAAACTGTTGATGACACTGGCATCCCAGGCAGCGATCGCCATTGAAAACGCAAATCTGATCGGAGAGCTACAAAAGAAAAACCAAGCGTTAGAAGCAGCACTGATAAAGGTTGAACTTCTTGAAAAAGCAAAAAAGTATTTAAGTAAATTTGTTCCTCAATCTGTTCAGAAACTGATTAACGATAATCCTGATCATCCAGAACTTGATAAGCATGAAAAACATGTTTCTATCCTCTTTTTAGATATCGCCGGATATACAAAAATAAGTGAATCGTTAGATCAGGAGCAAGTTGATTATTTAATCGAAAAGTATTTTTCAAGTTTTTTGGATGACATTCATCAGAACAAAGGTGATATCAATGAAACTGCAGGTGATGGTCTAATGATTATTTTTCAGAATTCTGATCCGTCTATTCATGCAATTCAAGCGGCTAACACTGCTCTGGCAATTCGGGAAAAAACACGGAGGATTAATGCTGAGCTTCAGGATAAATATAAACCGGTTCTGGTAAATATTGGCATAAACTCCGGTATGGCATCAGTGGGCTCGGTTAAATTTGAAGGGATTACAGGTACCCGATGGACCTTTACAGCATCAGGGATGGTAACCAACCTGGCAGCACGGATTACAAATTTTGCCAAGTCAGGATCAATCGTCGTCAGTGAGAGATCAGTCCATTTTTTCTCAAATCAGTTTGAACTTGATGATCTTGGAATAAAACAATTTAAAAATATTAAAAAGCCGATACATATCTTTCGTTTATTGGGAAGGAAAGGAGAAAAACATGGCCAAAAAAATTCTCATAATTGATGATGAGGCTCACATTCGGGCCCTTTTGGAACACGCCTTAGAAGATCTTGAGGATGAAGGTGTAGAACTTTTGTTTGCAAAGGACGGTGATGAAGGATTAAAAACGATAAAAAAAGAAAAGCCAGAATTGGTATTCCTTGATATCATGATGCCGAAAATGAACGGGTATGATGTCTGCCGGGAAATAAAAAAAGACCCAGGATTAAATACAAGCTATATAATAATGTTAACTGCAAAAGGACAGACATCGGACAAGATTCGCGGTGGGGAAGTGCAGGCCGACGAATACATTACTAAACCTTTTAATCCAGATGAGATTCTTATTAAGGCAAGTACTATTTTAGATGTTGAGATTTAATCATTATTGATATTTTTTACAAAAAAGATTCTAAAATTTAATTAAAGAAATTGTATAGGCGTTAAATAGTCTCAAGGGAGGTATTTTATGAAAACAATTATTATTTTGATATTCGCTGTATTGACTTTTGCAGTTCATCCTGCAGGTTCAGCGTAATTGACCATATTAACAGAGAACCTTCCTCCATTGAATTATGTAAAAGACGGTGTCCTGCTTGGATCCTCTGTTGAAATTGTTAAAGAAATTCAACAGAGGATCGGATCTAATGAGCCAATCCAAGTTTTTCCATGGGCTCGGGCTTATCGATTGGCATTGGAAGAGGAAAATGTGGTTTTATTCGGCATGACCCATACAAAAGAACGGCATGATAAATTCAAATGGGTGGGACCCTTGGCAAAGAAGAGAGATATCCTGGTGGCAAAAAAAGGATCTGGGATTCAAATTAAAATCCTTGAAGATGCCAAAAAGGTCCAACGTATAGGGACCTTAAGAGATGACACCAGAGAAATATTGCTGAAACAGCATGGATTCACAAATCTTTATTCAGTCTCCGATGAACAGAAAAATGCTAAAAAGCTGGTTTTGGGACGCATTGATTTATGGGCATATAAAATTCCTGGGGTAAAAAAAGTATGTGAATTAGCCGGAGTGGATTTCAATGAACTTGAAGAGGTGTTTCATCTTCGTGAAATAAATCTGATGATTGCTTTTTCAAATAAAACTTCTGATGAAATAGTAAAAAAATGGCAGGATGCGTATGACGAAATGTTAGCAGACGGAACTTTAGAAAATATTCAAAGAAAATGGCATAACAAATAAAAAACCTATGCATAAACAATATTTGAGTAGTGATTTCTTGGGGTAATGCAATGACTATAGCTATTTGATATTATCATAGCAGTGGGTATTTTAACGTGTATTTCTCACCTTAATTGAGATTTCTTATACTACCATATATTGTATGTGACGTTTTTAAATTTTCCCAAACAGGAACCAAACATTTTATATCAAATTTTAAGAATTGTGGGGTCAACAATAATTATCCATTGTTGACTGCTATAAAGCATTTAAAGAGTCAACAATAGTTGTCCATGTTGACTGCCATAAGGTATTCAGATTATCAACGATATTTCTATTGCTAACAGTTTTTCTGCGGTTAAATTGGATGTGGCGATGGGGTGCCGGAGTACCAGATTGTATGTTTTCAGTATATAAATATTATGTCAAATCAACCCACACACTCACATCTATAGCATCTGAATAATAGGCAGACTGGACATAACTTGACTATAGGTGTCCTTATGGGCTGCACACAC
>JAAEKY010000402.1 GCA_024227235.1 Desulfobacteraceae bacterium
ATTGGCATGCTGTAAAATTGGTTGAACGGGGAAATGGTATGATAATGCTTTTCATTGACACCGCCCAAGCCTTTATATTTCCTGAGAACCAAATAGACGATATAGATGAGTTTATGCAGAAGATAAATAGGAGAATAGTAGGACAAGAACAGGTAAATCAATAGAACCCTGGAATTTCTTTTATTTATCATTTGGCAGGTCTTGTTAATAATATAAAGCTGTTTAGAATTTTAATATTATATGAGTAACAAAAGTTACTAAAAACCCCTTAATCAGGCTACTATAGTTTTTCTCTATCAACCCCTGTACCTCGCTCAGTTGAGAAAGTCATAGAAGGCTATTGTACGAAAGGAAACTGTAATGATTATTTTTGGTTGGGGACATGTCACGAACAAACAATACGGAGCTACTTTGGCAGACAATTGCTCCAATTGCAATAACGACAGCTGGTGGCACTTGCTCAGAAATCGCAAGTGGTTCACTTTGTTTTTTATTCCTGTGATTCCTTATAAAACCAAATACTTTCTAATGTGCCCGGTATGTTCGCAGGCAGTAGAATTGACCGGCAGCCAGATTGAGCGGGCCAGACAACTAAACGTGCTGACACAAGGGCTCCTCAACAAAAGTATTTCTGAAAACGAATACCGAAACCAGGCCAAGAAAATAGAGGTGTTGGGATAGCGGCTCATCGAGTACACAACCAAAGAAATGTTACCCTAATAAATTTTGACTTTACGAAAGGAGATCCCATGAAAGAATTCGGATCTATTTTATGTGCAATTTTAATCGCCTTGGTAACCTGCCCCGTATCCAAGGCAGATGATGTAAAACCCGGCCCAGAGTCTGACAAACAAAAACCGGCCGGCATGCAGGAAACTGAACTAAAAAACATTGCTAAGACAAAGGACGGGTTTACTGCCGGATTGTGGTTGACTGAGGATAAAGCCATGGTTGAGAAACGGTCGAAATCCGGCGCCAAGGATAAAATTCCGGTGACCTACCTCGTTGAGCGGGATACGCCAGTCTACGCAATCATTTGTTTTGCAAACCAGAAAAGGAATAAAAAAAAGACAAGTCATGTCAGTTATGATCTGCTCGTTTTAAAACCGGACGGTGAAATTTTTAAAGTGCAGAAAAATGGCACTGGTTGCAAGGACCGCAGATCCATAAAGAAAAACAGCATTCGAATGGGGCGCGATTTTATGGAGATTTTGATCAAAGCCGACGATCCCCAAGGGCGCTATACAGTCAAAGCAAATGTCATAGATGAGGTGGCCGGTACAACTTTGACATTACAGCATTATTTTGAAGTACCAGGCTTTAAACCATTGGCCGGGTATGATTTTAATTACGATTACAGACCAGAGATGGAAAAACAGGCCAAACTGAAGGCTAAACAAGAAGAGGAAAAGCTTGCAGCCATGTTTAAGCCAGTGGCAGGGATCTCACTGGAAAAATACGCAGTGATCAATGCCAAGTATGTTCATGGTGAGAACATGGATGTGATTTTAAAAAAGGAGAAGATCAAAAAAGCGTCGTGGGAAAAAGCGAGTAAAACCTGGAATGAAAGAATGTCTAAACAGGATAAAGAATTTCGCCTCAGCCAGGCTTATTCCATAAGTTTTTTTAATGCCGGAGTCGGTCAGTACGCCGATGCCGGCCGGGATCTGGCCCAAGCCATGAAGAACAATTCAAAATTGACCGGAAAGCCGCCCATTCCGCAGAAAAAATGGGAGGAAATTTCCCAGGCGATCAGTAAAGGCATTGAAAACGGCCAACAGGCTGATGAGGTATTGAAATCACGTAACATCAACCCATATGACTGGTCCGTGGTCAGCTTCTGGTGGAGTAAAGCCATGACTCAACAATACAGCCAGCAGGCGCTTAAATAGTTCCGTAATTGGAAAATGGATCAAGACATGCTGAACAGGGAA
>JAAEKY010000403.1 GCA_024227235.1 Desulfobacteraceae bacterium
AATTCGCTCTTTTTCTTTCAAAATGCAAGTATTTTTTTGTCAAAAAAACTTGCAACAAAAAACATTGGCTAGAATTTTTATTCTATTGAATGTTTTTGGATTTCTGAATTTTGTTCCAATGGATTTGGAATTCTGTAAATGCCTTTAAGACAGAGGCTTTTAAGAAAACTGATCTCATAGCTTATGAATGATCTCATTTGACAAAACTTTCAATAGAATATTTTTCGTTTCAATGTTTTCTATTGTAAGTTGTTTTCATGTGTTCGGTTCCAAATATTTACAGCAAAACTAAATATTGCTTATCATTTCAAACTGATATAAGTTGTAACAAATTGGCCGTTCCGATGTATTCTACCTGATATCATAACCGCTTTCCAAAAGATGGGTGGCGAAGCTGTGCCTCAACGTGTGCACTGTGATCCTTTTGCTGATACTACCTCGCCTTGTTGCCCGCTTGATAGCTCTTTGCAGGTTGGACGGGTGCAAATGATGTCTTCGTACGATTTTGGATCTCGGATCGACTGACAGTTTTTGTGAAGCAAACACCCACTGCCAGTGCCATTCTTTTCCGGCATTGGAATATTTTCGTTTCAGGGCATGGGGCAGATACACGCCGGGCACTTTGTTTTTCTGGTCTTTATTGAACAAGACCCAGGCCTTTCGGATATGATTATTCAGATCTTCTTTAATTTGAGTCGCCAGAAGGGTTTCTCGATCTTTATTACCTTTGCCTGCTCTGACAATCAATCGGTGTCGTCTGAAATCGACATCTTTGATTCGCAGATTCAAACACTCCTGAAGTCTCAATCCTCCTCCGTAGATAATCTTAGCCATCAGCAGGTTGATTCCATCCATGTATTGAAACAAGCTTGCGACTTCCGACTGTGTCAACACCACTGGCAATCGTTTTACTTTTTTTGCCCGAAGCACATCATTAAGGTCGCTAATATCGATGCTTAAAATATGACGGTAAAGAAATAATATTGAATTAAACGCCTGATTTTGTGTTGATGCTGAAACTTTTCGATCTGCGGCCAAATGTGTGAGAAAATCTTTTAAATCTGTCTGATTCAGCTTTTGAGGGGATTTGCCTTTCAGAAAACGGTAATAGGATCTGATCCAGCCCATATATGTTTTTTCTGTTCGTATTGAAAGATGTCTTAACCGAATCATTCTGACCATTTCATCAGCAACATGCTTCCATTGTCTGGCCGGTTCATCTGAATTTTGAACAATGGTGGTAGTTTTTCGTCTTTGACAAATGCGGTACAGGCTGACGGCATCACTGGCTTGTTGAACCTGCCACGATTCATATGTTGAGGATAGTTTTTTAAGAAACTGATCGATATCTTCTGAAATGATGGGTGAATCAGGCTTGATATCGTAGAAATCATGTAATTTTCTGACCCAGTTTAAATAATAAGGCAATTTTTTTTAGTAACGATTTTTTTAGACAAAAGGTAGCGCTTAAATTCATTCATGATATTTCCTCCTTTCAAATGGGGTTGTTATGCCGCAGCGGTATAACATGCCATATGGGCGTCTAAAGCCGCTTGGCTATTTGTTGATAATATTTTGCCGAAATTTGGAACCCAATAATATTGTTGATAATTATTAACTATATG
>JAAEKY010000404.1 GCA_024227235.1 Desulfobacteraceae bacterium
AAAATCAGAATTTAATATATACTATATGTATTTTCCTTTTTGTTTCTATTTTTTTGATAGATTTGTTTATCCCCTTAGGTGTTGCTGCTGGTGTCCCTTATATATCAGTGGTTCTTGTCTCTTTATGGCTTCCCAAAAAAAAATTCACAATAGGAATAGCCATAATTTCATCAGTATTAACCATTGTCGGCTTCTTTTATTCTCCCATTGGTGGGGAAATGTGGAAAGTTCTATTTAACAGATCCCTTGCTTTGTTTGCGATATGGACAACAGCAGTCCTTACCCTTCAGCGGAAAACAATAGAGGAAAAACGCCTTAAAGCAGTTCAAGATGCTAAAGAACTATTAGAAGAAACAAAAGTTTTACGCGGTCTTTTACCCATATGTGCCTCATGTAAAAAAATTAGAGATGACCAAGGATATTGGAATCGAATTGAGTTTTTTATAGAAAAACATTCAGATGCTCATTTCAGTCACGGTATTTGCCAGGAATGCCAAGAAAAGCTATATGGCAATGAAAAGTGGTATATTAAGATGAAAAATAACAAACAAACCTAAATTCTTCCTAATAATTTTTATTTACCTATGATCGATAATTCAGGGCTTGTTCATGGTGGATTTATTTTCGGGTTAGCCGACTATGCGGCCATGCTTGTCGCCTTCTCCTTTCTTCGCCATCCCATTCGTTGGCAGGTGGTGAGTTAATAAATCCATTAATTCTATCCAGGTATGACTTGTAAAGCGGGGTATAATGATTTTCATACAGTGCTTTCATTATACTAAGGGCTTGATGAAAATTTTGATTCTGATATTCACTGATTCCATTTTCAAACATCTTTACCTCCTCAGCCAGGTCATTTCCTGGTATACCTTTCAATATCGGCTCATATAGATCAACAGCTTTTTGACGGCCTTTTACTTTTACCTTATCAATATATCTGCAAAAAAAAGTGTCCTGTAATAAATTTTTGGTGTTCTCAGATATTAAGATGGTTGTCCCATAGTTTTTGTTAGCGCCTTCAAGTCTGGATGCAAGGTTTACATTATCCCCCATAACAGTATAATCAAAACGATCCTTACTGCCAAAATTCCCAACGCTTACAATGCCTGAATTTATCCCGATCCCCACAGAAATTTTTGGCAGATCTTGCTTTTTGTAACGGGTGTGAAGATGCGTTAATTCAGATTTTAGTTGCAATGCTGTTTCAACGGCGTCAACTGCATGACTCAGATTTTCTCTGGGAGCTCCCCAAAAGGCCATAATCGCATCCCCGATAAATTTATCAACAGTCCCATTGTTTTTCATGATAATGCGACTCATTCGTGTTAAAAAATCGTTCATGAAGTTTCCGAGTTCGTGTGAACTCATTTTTTCAGAAATCGAAGTAAACCCTCTGATATCTAAAAACAGGATGCTTAATTCCCTTTCTTCACCTTGCAAACCAAGTGCGCTCGGGTTTTTTAAAAGCTGAGTAACAACATCTGGAGCAACATAATGGGAGAACGCTTTTTGGATAAACCTTTTGGTTTTTCCTTCTCGGAATGCATTAAAAACACTGATAACTAATAATATACCCGCACAGGACATTAAAGGGTAGGTGATGCCGACATGCTGGTTGTTTAAAAAAAAATAATAATAATTCCAAATTAAAGAACCCGTAAAAAAAATCATAGCACAAAAGCTTCCTACCAGTGGTCCCATCATAGACAAGATTAAAGATAAAAGAAGTCCTCCTGAAATGAGGAGGAAATATATCAGGCCAATTTCTGTAAAAATATCATAGATAAACGGATCGCCATTTATCAGGTTGTCAATAATCGTAGCATTAATTTCAATTCCGGGAACCGCAACTGAAAAAGGCGTTGTTTTTAGGTCAAACAATCCTGTAGAAGAAGATCCGATTATAACAAATTTATCTTTTAAGGCGGGCAAATCCGGATTGGTCAATACATCCACAGCAGAAATATATTTAAATGTGTTTGCCGGCCCCCTATAATTTAGAAAAATCTGACCGAAACTGTCCGTGGGTATAAATCTATTCTTGATATGAATTCCCAAAATAGACGTTTTGGAAATTTTAATCGTATTTGAAGCCTGAATGGTTATTGAGGGAATTTTCATTCCGACTCGAAAAATCTCCAAAGCAAGAGATGGGTAAGGGATATTATCCATTGACATCATTAGGGGAACTTGCCGGGTCGTCCCCGTGTCATCAGTGAATACGTTAAAAAAACCTTCACTTTGGGCCAGGGAAACGGATGCATGATTTATTACTGCACGATAGGCAGGAATAAGAGGGAGGTTCTGAAAGCTAATATTATCTGGTTTAATTCTTAATATGCTTGACGGGAAAGGAAGCTCATCATTTACCTTGAGACCATCATTTTCCATCAGGAATGCATAACCCAGGACCGTGGGGCCTGTGGAAAGTGCTTCTCCAAAAAGATAATCATTATCCAGTGATTTATTGGTAGTCAGTTTTGAAAGAATGTGGTCAGGTATTTGTCTGGCAATTGAATCATCAAGGTTTTTAAAATAAGATAAAGGAGAAGACCTGTCTTTTTCTGCGAACACAATATCGAATCCGATGGCCAGCGCCCCATTTTTGTTTATATTATTTATAATATTGGCAAGGATATTCCTGGGCCATGGCCATTGACCCAAATTTTTTAAACTTTTTTCATCAATATCTATGATGACCACTTTGCCTGAATCAGGTATCGGGCCTCTAATTTTGAACATTACATCCATAATTCGATTGTCTAAAGCTTTTAAAAGCGCAGGAGTCTGGTTACCGAAACTATAAAAGCCAACACAAGAAATAAAGATTAGAAGACAGCCTAAAGAAAAAGAAGACAGATTAAAAAATTGTTTCATATTATCATCCGAATGTGCTGTTATATTCAGGTTCCTATGCAACCGTTAAGCGTTATTCCATCATACGGGATAGCTCACTCAGAATCAATTAAAACCCGCTTTCACGTATTAAAAGGGATTGAATATTTTTCCGCAGCTTTGAAAAATATGATACCGGAATTCCCTGAATTTTGACAGTTCCCCGCTGTACTTTCACCCTTTTTGATGATTTTAAAGCAGGCCGCATTATCACCTTATAGTATGCTTCCTGCAGGGTCATGGCTCCATTTTTCTCTTCTCTGACCGGAAGAGCACCGCCAAACATTGAAGCCAGATAGGGCTCATCTAAAATATCAGCATGAGAGGGGGCTATGCTTTGAATATGGACATTTATTTTATTTTCTTCTGTATCTGATGGATAAAAAATCCCTTGCATAGATTCTCTTATCCTGCCTCTGTCAAGTTCGTGAATATATCCCTCAACGATCATGTTATCAGAATCAATTATCAAAGCAAGTAGATCTGACTCGTTAATCCAGCGGCCTGGAAATAACGAGTCAGCAATAATTGATACACTGCCGTTCATCGGCGATACTATTTCAAGTTGATGTTCTTTCTGAAGAACTCCGCTAAGTTTTGTCAAAGATTCAACCAGCTGCTGCTCAATTGTTTGAAGCTGATCTGCCTGATCCTTTGTAAAATTTACTCTTTTTAACTGTATTTGAAGTTGATGAACCCGTAGCTGTGCTTTTTTTTTCTGAAATTCTATATCCGGAGACGACAGCACAAAAAGTATATCACCTTTTTTTACCTTTTGCTCATGTTGTATTCTCACCTCTTTAATTTGGGCGTTTCCAGAAGCAAATATTCTTGTGAAATTCTTTGTTTTATAGACAGCCGGCATGTTAACAGGAATATTAAATGGGTATACCAATAGAAAGACTATCCCTGCAAAAATTACAGTGCTAAAAAAAATATGTACATTGAATTTGAGTTGTGGGCGCAACATTACCCATGCTTTCAATTCGCGTATAACCGGCAAAACTATCAGAGTACCTATCTCAGCAATGAGAAAAACAAAGCCCAAAAGCTTAAAGAAAAGATGATAAACCAAAAGGGCAATACCTGTATATAAGAAACATCTGTACACCCATGTTGAAAAAGCATACACCACCATAAATGTTTTGTTTACAACGGACAGGTTTTCCGGGCACGGAGATTTTATTCCCAGGATTAGGCGCCGTAAAAACCAACGCCCCAAAGTAAACGATCTTGGCTGCAAATTCGGGATGCCCACGAAATCAGAAAGGACATAGTACCCGTCAAACCGCATAAAGGGGTTCAGGTTCATCAAAAGTGTAGCCATCCAGGTCGTGGTTGCCAGCAAAAACATAGCACTTTTTACAGGGCCTGCAGGAACAATATGCCAGAATAAGATTGCAAAAATGGCAATAGTTATTTCAAATGCCACTCCAGCGATACTGACTTTAATGCGATTTCCCCTGGTTTTTAGTTTCCAGCCATCTGTCGTGTCTGTAAATAAAATGGGCCAAAAGATAATAAAAGCGACCCCCATGACAGGGATATGAAGGCCATATCGTTTTGCAGTATAAGCATGGGCCATTTCATGACCCGCCTTAACCATGGTAAGCGCTACAGCAAAGCAGGCCAGCCCCTCAAAAGAATACAGATAAAGAAAACTTTGTATAAAACTGTCCCATTGCCGAAGTGTTAAATAACCCGCTAAAAATCCTGCAGCGCCCGTAACCAACCAAAATTCTTTTAAAAAAAACAACCTGATAAGGGGCAGTGTCGACTCAAGAAAAGAATCAGGTTGGATCAGTGGGACCCTTTGATACAAGAAACCAACCCAAAAAGTCATGATTCCCTTTCCTTTAGAAGATATTCGGCGTACGAAATTCTGTGAGGGTTGATTCAATAATTGGTTTGCCTGGAGAAACATCAGTATCTCCTGCACATGATCTGCTGTTATACTCATGGTGGTTTTTGTATTCACGTTTGTGACAATTATGTCAATATCACCATGCTGCCACTGCCTTAAAATTTCAAACTCTTTCCAGCCAATTCTATAAAACTGGTTCCGAACAGGGTCATGGAGCATCCAGGCAGGGGATCCGTCTTCATTGGGGGGGGCTTTTAAAAATTTTAAGTCCTCACGCAGTGGTGCAACAAGTTCTTTTTGATTATTTTCTTCCTGTTTGGGCCAGTTGCCGGCGGCGGCTGAGGCGACAGTCATTTGCTATACCCCCAGTGTTTTACGGATTGCCGTCCAGGGCCGTCTGAAAAGATAGTAATAAAGCCTGACATTTTTTCCATAAATTTTAGCCGTTCCCTGCTGACCGATACGAAGCTTATTTTTCCCTTCAATAATAGAAGCCTTTACAGAAAAAGCCAGGATGCCTTCTGCACTTATCTGAGCCTCATAAGAAGCTTGGTTGATAACACCGCTGATAGTAAGAGAAGGGTCTGTGTTTAAAAAAAATCGTATCTTTGTGCCTGGCTCAAGGTTAACAGCATTATCAACCGGCACATGGACTTCCAATTCTGTCAATAATGGATCTGCAATGGTCATAATTTTTTCACCGGTCACAACAGGCCTGCCAATCCAGTCATTGATATCAGAAAAGACTGCTATCCCTTCTGCTGGTGCATGGATTGAAACGCGGTTCAACTCATCCGAAACATAGTTCTGTTCTGCTTGCTTCTGATCAACCCGCGCCTTGAGAATTGTGATATCAAAAGAACTTTCCCTATGGAGAAGTGATTTCTGGCGGGCCTTTTTATACTCAGCCCTGGCAACATCCAATGTTTTTTTTGCAACCTCAAAACGGTTCCGCAGCTCAGTATCATCAAAAGAAAATAATACCTGACCACCCGTTATCCTCTGGTTAGGGCGGACATGAAACTTTTTAATCACCCCTTTAAGAGGCGCTGTCACAAAGAGAGGATCAGCGGGAACAATCTGCGCCGGTGCAAGTATGGTTAATGGAACAGGCAGTGCAAGCGATGCAGCAGCACCGCACAGGAATAGAGCTTTCCCCATTCGTTTTGCAGTGTTTTTGAACCGGGAACGGCGCCAGACAGATCGCCAAAGTAAAGTTTGCCAGGCATGGGCATATGCCCCGAATAATTGTGTCAACAGCGTTTTTTCTGTTTCTTGCCATTTTGTATCGCGGACCAACCAAATCCCGCCCAAAAATTCTTTATCCGGGGCGATTAAAGGACACCAGATTCCATTTGAACATCCCCATTCCTGCCATCCTTTCTTCAGGCGTCCAGGAAGTTGATCCCCGGAAATTTCCTGAATAATCCTGGCCTCTTCACCTTTTTTTTTAAAAATATGCTTAAAAAACTTTTTAAGCCAGATCACATACGGGGCATTCCGGTTTGGTTTATCAACACCTGAAACTGCCTTTATTACCACCTTTTTCCCAAACTTTTTTTGACATAAAACTGCCTGCCTGTACTGCAGCAGTTTCAATGTATCGTTCACAACAAAAAATGCGAATTCCTTGTCTGTTGAAGCTTTCCGGACTTGGTTCTCAAGGTGAAGAAGCGTTGAAAGCCCAATAAGTTGTCGTTCGGATGGTGATTTTACTTCCTGTTGGCGGGGCATTATCAGCGGTCCTCAGAAAATATGGTTCCATGAGGGAGCGTAAAAGAAGCGGTACCGCTCATACCTGACAAGAGCTCTGAATGCTCACCCTGAATTAGTGCGCGGACCTCAAGAGTCTGGTTTACAGGGTTCACCTTAGCACCAAATCCGACTATCTTTGCTGTATACTGCTTCCCTGTTTCATCAATTATAACCACAAATTTTGCTTCAGGTTTTAGCCAGCGCAGCCAGTTTGAAGGAATGAGCACATGCAGCCGCAATGATTTCCCTTCAATAATTTCAAGGAGTTTGTCATCCGGTGTAATATTTTCATATAGATTGGCTTTGTGGGTGACAACCCGACCGTTGAATGGGGCTTTTATCACACACATTTTGACCTTGGTATATACGAGATGAACGTTGGCCTCAGCCCTTTTCTTTTTTGCGGTCGATATAGCGACTTCAAGTTCACTTACCGAATTAAACGCCTGCAGCCTTAAATTTGCTGCATGCGTTTCCCTGGCAGCCTCAAGATCCATTTTTGCCTTTTTAAGCTCTGCCCTCAGTATCTGGCAGTCAAGCTCGATAAGTGTCTGTCCTTTTGAAAAATGCTCTCCATCTAAAAAGGGCAATTTTATAATCTGCCCACTGATCTGACTTGAAAGAAGGGCTTCATGCATGGGAACAAGAAGAGCCCTTGCTTTGAATTCATTGGCAAGACTATTTGATGAAAAAAATAAAACAACAGCCATTTGTATTATCCAGAGATGTTTCATATGTATTTTATTCATCCCGATCAAAAAAATTTGCAGTATAAAATGACGGGTTGGTATATTCCCCCGGACTTTATTTACACTGTAATAATTCATAAACCTCTTCAAAGACCTTTAATATCTGTATGGGTTCATTAATATCCTTTTGGCCTTCTAAGACCAATTGCTCACTTAATCCGCCTTCAACCGGTGGACCTGCTGTCTCCTGTGGGGGTACCAGAGTTCCATCTCCAGGCAAAGCAACCTCACCTGCAACGGGCGCATCACTTGTTGGATCTACAATTGTTTCCTCCCGGTTCTTTTCCAGGGCATCGTTTTCGCTCTCTTCTTTTATAATTTCCTTTTCAGATGTTTCTTCTAAAAGCTCTTCTGGTATAAATTCATCATTGTTTTCATCAATTTCTTCAGGTCCAGGCTCTTCAATATTTTCAGGAAACAATTCAGGGCCCTGTTCCGTTGAGGTTGGATCAGATGTTTCAAAAGGGAACAGTGATGTATCCAAAAGGAATGGCGGATCAGAAGGTTCTGTAAATTCAGTCAGAGTATCGCTGATAAGCCCGGTATCACCGCCCCTATCTTCTACTATGGGTTCAGAAAAATCTCCAAAACCGGTACCAGATGGTGGGAGCGGCTCGCCGCTTGCATCAGGAGGAGGAATAATCGGGATGTCCCGTATATCAACCGCCAAGGTTTCTAAGTCACTGCTGTATGGGTTTGCTCCCCCATTCACAGATACATCAACGCCGGTCTGACCATGGGAGCCTGTAGTCTGATCCCATATACGAATGTTCATAGTGGCAGTACCGAAAAATGCAGTGTCATTTGGTGTAAAAAGGATTCGAGTGCCTCCTGTCGGTGCCAGAAGGGTTGCATTGGTATCACTGACGGTGATAAAATTACTCCAGGTGCTGCCTCCATCGACTGTATATTGCCAAACGCCGTTTGTTTCATCCACATTGACCACGGCTATACCTATAGGATCTCCGTCCATGTCAACGTCTCCACCTATCTTTTCAGCAAGTGAAATACCTGAATCTATTTCAGGAGATCCCCTGTATATGACTTCGATATGGGGTTGTGTATTAGCTAGAGGGGCATCATTCACAGCGGTTATATTCACAGTGCTGGTTGCGACAGGACTTGTGTTCAGCCCGTCATCAACAGAAAAGCTGATTGTACGGGATAAACCGCCCATTTCACCTGGGTTATCAGCTGAAGATTCAAAAGTAACTGAACGTAAGGCTGTCTGATAATTTGCCACTGTATCTGAACCGCTCAGAATCAAGGTCGCAGAAGGTGCATCCCAGACCCCTGTTACACTACCTATCACCGTAAAATTTAAAACATCCTTTCCTTCAATATAATTGGCACTGATCGTAATTTTAGCACCTATCATATTTACACTGTCATCTCCTAATGTAATGGCGCTGTCGATTATTGTTGCTGATGCATTTTCTGTATACGCTGTTACAGCAGAGGATGATAAAGAAGGAATATTATCCACATAAACAGAAGCGGTTTCTGTTGCTGTACTGAAAGATGTATTGCCGCCGTTATTTGTAGTGTCCACACTTGTATCCCCATTAGAGCCACTTGATTGGTCCCAGGCTCTAAAGGTGATAGTGTTCGTTCCAAAGTTAGTGCCATTCGGAATAAATCGAATCCGGGTATTGGCATCTGAAGCCAGTAAAACAGCACTTGTATTGCTGGCGCCTGTCATCGATGTCCAGGTAGAGCCATTGTTTGTGGAAAACCACCAGGTTCCGTTGGTTTCATCCACATTTGTAATGGCAATACCTTCAAGGGCACCACTGTCAACATCTGTTATACGATCACCGCCGGCACTGGCAATAATCTCATTAACTGTATCTCCCGGAGGATCTGCTATGATTTTCGGAATGGAAGTCAAGGTCATGGTGCCGGTATTATCAAGCACTGGAGAAAAATTCGTTGTAAACATTTGTCCATATGTGCCATGATTGCTGGGCGCGTATTGCCATACCGCAACAAAATCACCATTTTCTAAAGTCGTTATTGAGGATTTGTTTTGTACGCCTGTTGTGGTAGTGTTGACAACAAACTCAGAACCCAGAGCGTTTCCATTGGAATCATACCGCTGCCCACAAACATCACTCTGTCCCACCGAAGTCCATGTCACTACAAAACCACCATCATTGAGGGCCGTTATTTCAGGGTCATGCTGATTAGTAGATGTATAAGTATTTACCATAAACTCTCCTGAGACAGGGTTGCTTGATGAATCATATCTCTGCCCAAAAATCCCGTACCCATCACCATCCTGGTTATTTGACTGCCAAACGACCACAAAACCGCCATTGTTTATCCCTGCAACATGAGGATTATATTGTTCTGATGCTGTATAGGTGTTGATCTGGAACTCACCGCCAACGGCAGTAGAAGCTGCATTATACCGCTGACCGAAAATCCCTTCTCCGTCTCCGTCCTGACCAAAGGATTCCCAGGTTATTAAATAACCACCATCACTTAATGCAGTAATTTTTGTGTTATCCTGCCAACTTGCAATCGTAGTATTGACTTGAAATTCTCCTGTTATGGGTGTTCCCCCAGCATTGAACTGCCGGCCGAAGACCCCGTATAGATCTCCGTCTGGGCCATAGGAGTCCCAGGTAACGACAAAAGAACCACCACTTAGCTTTGCAATATCAGGATATAATTGATTGTTTGTTGTGTAAGTATTTACTTGAATTTCACCTGTAACTGGCGCCCCAGCAGCATTATAGATTCGTGTATAAATACCATGCACAGATCCATCCTGACCATTGGAATTCCAGACCACCGCAAAACCACCACCACTAAGGCCGGTTACCTGAGCATCATGCTGATTTGCAGTTACATAAGTATTCACTATAAATCCGCCACCATCCAGATTTCCTGCAGAATCATATCGCTGACCAAAAACCCCGTATCCATCTGCATCTCCAGTCTGATTAAACTCTTGCCAAACGACTACAAATCCTCCCCCATCCAATGCAGCAACAGATGGGAGGGCTTCAAAAGTTGTCAGTGTGTGAACTTGGAACTCTGATCCAATGGCAGTCGGTGTATCTGCTAAAATAGAATAGTACTCATCTTTTGTTTGATCTGAAAAAGCAATTGCTGTTTCAATATTTCCAGTTTGGCTTTCAAGATCCCAGTCCCCCCCTAAATTTTCATGTCCGGTTGGATCAGTTGAGGCTGCAACATCTGCATCAGTCAGTTCAGAAAGCCTGTTCACAAAGAGCTGCCCCTCTTCTCCTTTTGCAACATCACACCCATAAAGCATGATATCACCTTCTTCACTCAGGGACTGTCCCCATGTTTCAACCTGCGATGCATTTTCATCAAGATTCTGTAAATTTAAAGGGGTATTGCCTAAAAGCAGGCTGCCTGAATCTCCATGCGAAACAATGTGAATGGCATCAAGATTTTCAAAATTTGATAAAATATCATTGATCTGCCCAAGGCCGTCTTTTGAAGAAGCCAGCACAATAACACGGGCATCTGGTGAAATACCCTGTATCAGCTGCTGGTAATTTTCGACATCACTGTCTATTATAATTATCTCTTTGGGGGTGATATCGGTAACAGGCGGAACAAATCCCTCAAACAAATTTAATATTGACTGGGGATTATTTTCTTGGGTTTGAGCCGCTTTATCCTGCAGCAAAGAGTCCGCGCTCTCCTGGGAAGCATTATCAATTCCCGGGTCCACAGCCGTGACCATACCTGCGGCATCATACATGATGCGCGATTCAAGGGCCATCAGACAGGATGTTATGCCAAGATTTTTATTAGACGTCATACCTTGCTTTCCACGATTTTATTTGTCTATTCGTACTTTCTGTCTACACGTTACTTACAGCTGAAATCTGGATCTTTTTTTAGTTCTTCAACAACTTTTTTGGCTTCTTTTAATGACAGATCATTCCGGGTGGCATCATTTATAATTGCGTCAAACTCAGCACGTGTCAAATTTTTTCTTGCTTTCAGTACTTTTTTGAGCATACGCCTGCGGTTCAGATGGGTTGGAACCTTTATAAAATCTCTGGGTGTAAATTTTTTTGATGCCTTAATTGCTTTACCCCAGCCTTTCACATAGGAACCATATCCTGGTTTTGTTATAAGGATCTGCCCTGTGGCATTTTTTAAGCTGATACCACGCCCCCCTTCAAAAACGACTGAAAGTTTTCCATCCCTCACGCTCCCTGCATACATGGAGCCGCGAATACCAATTACAGCTGCGGGTGTTTTTGTTTTAAATTTATCAGGTGCTTCCTTGGAAATCAAGCCTCCCATGATACGAAAAGCACCTTCTTTTACCTCTGTTACAATTTTTCCATCTGAAGTTTTTGAGTTCCAGTTATACTCTGCAATTTTCAATTCACTGTCGCTGCCAAGGCTGATAATGGTATTATCCTGAAACATAAGCTGTAAACGGCTTCGTTTGCCTGTTTTGATTGTATCTTCCACATAAATATAGTCTTTTATTGCGAGCATCCTGGTATTTCCATCCGTATCAACCGCCTGAACCTTTCCTCTAAGGGCGATAACAAAACCGGCATGCTGCAAATCTTTTGCAGTCACAACTTCTGATATGCAGATAATACAAGTACAAAAAAATAAAACAATTAAAAAAAACTGGGGGATAAAAATCTTTAGTGTGCTCATGTATTTATGCTATTCCCCGGCATTTGCCGCCGGCATATGTTTAAGCATGTCTTTTGCCTGCCTGGAGATATTTTCAGAAACATCCGTTTTCAGAAGTTCACGAATATATTCTCTGCTTATCTCGTAAGATCCCAGTGCTGCATATGATTTAGCAATCTCAAGTTTGATTTCCGTTGCAGAAGGGTCTATTATCAAAACCCGTTCAAATGCCATTATTGCAGCTTCATAATCACACATACCGTACGCAGACTTTCCCATAAGAAAATTAGTCGTTCGGTTCTGTGGGTTTTGCACCAACAGATCGAAAAAAAATTGGTATGCAACCTCATATTGTTTCTTTTGCTTTTCAGACACCACCGGAGTGAAATCCATTTTATATAAGACTTCTTTTGAAATTTGTTTAGGTGGTTCCTTTTTCTCTGCAGGCAGCGATACAGAATCAGGTTCGATAACAGGTTCTTCTAAAATCGGTTTCACAACAGCAGATTTTTTTTCAACAGGCTGAACAGTTTGAAGATTAGAATTTTTCGAAAGTAAAGCACCTTTTGCCTTACTAATATCGTTCTCACCAGGGGCATCAGATTTTATCTGCAACATCGAAAGTAAGCCAACTTCATAGCCTTCTATAAACTGTGCAAGCGTTTGAAGATCTTTTATATCAATACGAGCGGGTAAGGGGTCCATGCCTGCTGTGTTCAAAATTTTGCCAAGTGCTCCTTGCAATTCTGCTTCTGCAAGGCCTTGGTTCATTTTTGCAGACAAAGCGGTTACCTGGTTGCGGATGACTTCCTGTTCATTGCCTGCCAAAGCCTTTTTCGCTGCCTTTGCGTGCCAGAGCTTTTTTTGAAGAACACTTTCAAGCTGAGTGGCTATCTGAAAATCCTTCAATGCAATATAGTAATTCTGATGCGCCAGATGAACTTGAGTTAATATCATCATGGCAGTGGCCATGTATAGTTTGTCAGTCAGCTTCTGTTGAATTTTTGCAGTTTCAAGTTCTTTTCTGCCTGACAACAAATTGAAAACATTCCAGGACAGTGACAACCCTGCTTGAATCCAGTTACTATTCAAAAGAAAATCATTGCTGTCGTAGTTTGTGTTGATGTTTATCTCAATTCCAGGCAGCATGCTGAGCATGGCTTTTTTAATTTCAAGCGAGTTGATCCGTTTATTGTACGATTCAACCCAAATTTCAGGACGGTTTGTCAGGGCAAACTCTTCAAGGGAAACAATTGATAATATTTGCGCCGCTTTTTGCTGCTCAATATCTTTGAAATCAAGCTCAAAATCCATACCTGGATCCATATTCATTAAAGCAGCCAACTCAATTTTGGCAAGAGAAAACTCTTTTCGCATTGCCCAAAGATGTTTTACTGTTTCTAATAACTCCTGCTGATAGCTTAAAATTTTTTCAGGATTCTGAACCCGGTTTTTTTTCATCTTCCTTGACCGATCCAGAGCCTTTTCCACCGTTAGCAGAAGCGTATCCATTTCGGGCAGTAATTTTTCTGCATGAACCGCTTTCCAATAGGCATAACGGACGTCTTGAAAAATATTCTGGATGGCTTTTCGTCGCCATTGTTCACTTATAAGTACCTCATCAGCTTTTTGCTGTGCCTGTGTATACCCCACACCAAAATCCAGTATATTCCAGACATAAATTATATCTGAAGTAAACTGCTTTTTCTCCTGGGATGTTGAAACTTCAAGAGATTCAGCACCCGTTATGAGAGATTTACTTGATGACCCATTTTCATTATTTCTTTTAGAATATCCCATGGAAGCAACAAGCTGGGGAAGTAATTCATATCTGGCCTGTTCAAGATTCCCTTGAGATAAGGCATTTTCAATTCTCTTGACCTGATGGTCAAGGTTGTAATTTATGGCACGCGCCATGGCTTCATAAAGTGTTATTTTTTTTGTGGCTGACTCTTGGTCAACAAACAGGTTTTGTCTTTTTTCAAGGACTTGATCTTTAATCTCTTGCGATGTAAATGGTTGCGGTGCAATGGCACATCCCGCTAAAATTAACAAAAAAACACCTGTTATCAAATATAGAAAAACAAAAATTGTTTTCTTGATTTTTTTTTTAGAATTTCCTGTCATTTTTTATAACTACCTTAAGAGGGATCGCTCCATTTTTTGAGCACAATAAAGTTGGGCATGTTAAAAAAAAATACACTAAATTATAATATCGGTCTTGTACGTAGTAATCTTAATAGTTGAGCCTCACTTATCCGTTATAATTGTAACCAGTAAAAAATTGATTTGCTTTTGGTTTTTAGAATTCTGCTTAGATTGCCGACACCCAATCCGTAGCACCTAAAGATTTCAAAAAAAGATTTAATCCAGATCAAAACCGTTTTATGTAAAAGTTGAAGCCTTGATCAAGATATATCACTGTTATAGTTTAGAACATTAAGTACTTAATCAACCAACCGATACCCCCGATCATGATTGCAAAGAAAATTACAATCACAATGTTCCCCACAACATTTTTTAACCCTTCATTTCTCTCAATGGGTGTACCACAGTTGTTACATACTTTATCTTGTTTTTTTACTTCCTTCTCACAAACAATACATTTTTGTTCCATTTTCAAACCCTCTTTTGTACTGCAATATTTTCTTTAAATTAAATGAACATTCAGGGCATTATTTACACCTGATTTCAGTTGGATTTTCTAAGAGCCATATTCTTTTTATGCTATTATTTTCAATTTTCAGGGCCGGTTAATAATTATTACTTTTTCTTCATCATCAAAGCCCTCATCTTCATCAGACGGTGTACCCAGCAATTCGTTCATTTCATCGGGATTGTATGTTGGTTCTGGAAGTGTACTATTACTTGACTCCTCGAAAGCTTTATCAAAAGTATCCCCCCAGTCGATACCTTTTAAGCCCTTAATTGGATCAGGAACCTCTATTGTTTTAGAAACTTCCTTCGTTATAGCATCAGTGTCTATACCCTCCTGATCATCAGGCATCTTTTTTACTTCGAATGTCAATTGATCGTTAACGGTTTGATGATATTTATCTACCGCTTTAATCCGGATAGTATATTTCTTTTCTTTACCGGGAGCTTTATGGGTAAATTCACCATGCCGGGTTTGAAGAAGACCGTTTTGAATGCCCGACAATGTGAACGGCGGTATCCCGCCTTTGATTGAAATATTAACCTTAAATACTTTATTGGGTTTAACCTCTAAGTTTTTTGTAGAAAGCTCAATGGATAACGGGCCCGGCACCTCGATGAGTTGCCGGGCCGTTACTTCAAGATTTTTTTTATCTTTTACATGAATAGTCACATTGTATTGACCGGGTTCTGCCGGGGCTGTTATGGTCAAATCCCCTTTCTGACTCTGCAAGACCCCTGATACAGTCCCTGATATAGTATACGGAGGTTCACCACCAGTGATGGAAAGATCAAACCGCATGGGCTGATTCGGAAGGATTTTTTTACTGGTCAACTTCAATTTGGCACCAAATTCTTCGGGGTTAATCGTAAGATTTAATTTTGCGCTGGCAGTCAATGGTTTAGCTTTATTCCTATCCTTTACAACCAATTTCACCCAGTGCTTACCAGGATCGGCATAGGTGATCTGAATCCAGGTATTTGTTGAGTCTTTTGTTACAAATAACGACTGACCGTCTGATGATGTCCATGAGAGGTCATATGGAGGGATGCCGCCTGTTATTTTTGCATCCACACGAACTTTATCACCGCTTTTTGCTTCAGGAGTACCGGATTTAAGAGATACATTAAAGTATTCCTTCACTTCAAAGTCCACGCGGGCTTCACCTGTGAATCCGTTTTTATCTGTAACGATGGCCTTAATCCATTGTGGCCCGGCTTTTTTAAATTTTATTTTTGCTTCAAATCCCTTCTTCTTGCCTGGTCGTTCATATGTTTTCCCCTCAGAGGTTGTAAATGTCAGATCATAAAGAGGCTCTCCACCTTCAATAGTGGTTATAAGTTTTGTTTTTTCATGGGCATTAATTGTATCTGGAAACTCAAGACTGATGATTAACTCCTGACCCAATTCCACATCACGCCGTATTATTTTATTCATTTTTGATGGTAAATATTTTATTAACTTTGATTCAATATCACCGGCGTTCAATTTATAGGTCAACATGGCTCCCGGATGAACATTCATAATAATGGCGTACTCTTTTTTATTACCATCGGCAATCTCATCAAGCACGCTAATATTCGGTGTTGTTTTGATACTGACAGCCAGATCATCAATTGTTTTTTCAGGGAATTTTATTCTTCCCCATACGATACGAAACTCAATCTCTTCAAGCGCTTTCAGCATCTGCTTATGTTTGTCATACGCACCTGTTTCGCCCTCTATAAATCCCTTGATAAAACGGAAGGCAAATAAATCGAACTTTTGATAGAGATACTCTTCAATGGCTTTTTTATTATACTGAGACTCTGAAAAAATAAAATTATTAAATTTTGAAGATGATCCTCCCCCGGAATAAACAAAAAAATCTTCCAGTCTTTTTACTCGCTTATTGATTTTTTCAAGGGTGGTTTTTGCCTCATTATAAATCGCATTAAACCCTCCCGGATAGTCGATATCATAAAGCTTAAAAGCCGTTTGAATATCAGATTGCGCAAAGTCGCTACCATACCTTGCCTCGGACCTTGCCAACATGGTTAATATCTTTTTAAGAATTTTTACTCCGCCTGTACCACGGTCTGTATGTAACCAACTGCTGCCCGTCCAGAAATAGAGCTTTCCTGTAAGAACAAGAGTTTCATTATAATAAAGATTTTTTATACCACCGGCCGGGCAGGCGTATTTACCTGGATATTTATCCATAAATGCTTGTTGAGGTGCAGCTGAAAACGTCAGATGTGCTCCCACACCGACACATCCTTCATCAAACTTTGTTAAAGTATTTTTAAGCTTATTTGTGGCTTCAAGCATAGCCAGAGCTGTTTTGCCATAAAGTTCAACAAAATTTCCTAATACGGGGATCTTGTTGCCAAAGCCTTCCATAAGTTTAAAGAGTGTCTCAATTTTTTTATCCGGCCGGTTGCCTTCCATGCCTTCATGGATCATTTTATACATTGACCAATAATCGCCGTATTTAGAGTCTAATATTTTGGATATTTTCTTAAGCTTTTTTTCCTGGGCTTCAAATTTTTCAACCCATTTTCCACCCACACCATATTTTTTTAATACGGCTGCATAGTCGGCATCCGGGTCTTGCATCGCCCCAGAGATACCCTCAGCTTTTTTAGCTATTTCCGCTATCCTGTTTTTTGCAGATGCAATTTCGTTTGCAAGCTTTTGAACAATTTCTTTACTCTGCCCGGTTTTATAATCGGTATATACAGATTTAATATCTCCACCAAACGGTTCTGTCTTAATAATTTGCTTATAAATGTTGCGGGCGGATTCCTTTTGGCTATCCACCATCTTTTTTATCTCAGGATCTTTATTCACCGCATCAAGAATATATTTTTGTGATGTTGAGTACGCTTGGGATTTGAGCTGTGTAAACGCCTGTGTTTTAAGAATATTACCGGTTTTAATAATGGCATTAAGATTTCGGATTATTGTATTTTCCAGATCGGTTTTAAGCTGATTTTCCAACTTAACCTTATCAATTGAAAGCGCCTTTCCAAATGCATTCTCTATACCAGCACCAGAGATGTTGAAACATGTAATCATCAAGCTGATCGTTAAAAATCTAAAAAGCATTTGTGGCATTAAGTATCGTGTAAAAAGTTTAATGGTCTGCATCTTTTCCCTTACTGAAAATGGTTAGGCAAAGTAATATATTTGGGGTCTACTACCCAGAGCCCTGAACTGTCGATAAATCCACACTGCAGCGGACCGTCCTGCATGATGCACGCGGGTGCAAGCCCAGACCGAAATCCTGCCTTTTCCGGACGGTCATTGACAACTTTACCATTAAATATGGGTTTAATAGCCCAGTTGCCTGTTGAGTCAACATACCCCAGTCTTCGACCATTTTTTTGATCCACAACCACTGCCAGCCCCTCCATAAAACTTCCAAACATAAACAACATGTTAGAACTAGGATATTTCTTGATCACTTTTCCGGTTTTATCAATCATCTGTACAGGACCGCTACGTTCCGGTTGAACAAAGGCCATCCCTTCGCTGAACAGATCAGCTTTTTGATATGTGGGTTCAATCACCCAACCGCCCTTCATGTCCATGTATCCAAAGAGTCCTTTTTCAACTTTTTGCACCTTGATCAACCCGTCGCCAATCCCCTGAACAGATTTAACTTGACCGGGCTGAATGATAATTTTTTTACCTGAAGAATCCAGCAAGCCGACATTGCCGGCACTATCTGTAATGTGCCAACCTGCAAGGGTTGTCTTTTTATCATAACGAGGGGTTATTGACTTATATAGTTTACCCAGGATATCTGTCCCCTCTACGGACAACAAGGTCTCTCCTTTTCCATGAGGATATAGCTGAACCTTTATCAGTTTGTTTACAGGTTTCGAAAAGCCGGCAAAATCAAACCCGGTGAGAAGTGTTCCAGCACGATTGATCATCGCCCGACGGCCATCCTTGTTTTCAACAAATGCAATATTGTTACTGAATTGCCAGGCATCTTCAAACTGGGGCTCAATGACAAATGCTCCGGACGTATCAATATAGCCCCACCGTGGCACAGTTCCCTCTGGTTTTGAAGCCTTCACCGGAGCCAGACCCTCACTAAAGCCTTTCACATTCCTGAAAGATTTCTTAAAAGCGATTGACCCTGTTTCAGTGATAAAATTAAAGCCTATAGATGCCAAGCCGTCCGAAAAAGTAGAATGGGCCTTATGCTTACTGGGAACGACTGTGCCGCTACGATGGAATAATCGATCTTTTCCATCTTTATACGCTATGATATATCCGTTTACGAATTTTTCAGGGTAACGAAGCCTGAGCCCCGGCCCAACAATTGTTTGTCCCTTTTGATCAATAAAAGCAATACCGTCATACCCTTTCCCAATAGCGACCTTCGCAAGAAGCGGGCGGTCTGTGGGCCTTACTGGAGCTGCTTTAGATAAAATCGGTGTCGGATTTGCAGCCTTGGGAGCTGCGGGCGTTAGCTGGGATACAACCGGTGGCAGATTTTTAGCCTTGGGGGCTGCAGGCTTTGGCTGGGCTATAACCGGTTGGGGGGCAGATGGTGCGGGTATTTTCTTTTCAGGCAGCACAGGAGGTGCAATCGGTGACTTTGGTGCCGCAGGCGTTTTGGCAACCGTAATGCCGGTTTTTGCCGCTATAGTATATCCGCTATCCGGCCAGTTAGTATATACTCGAATTTCATATTTTCCTTCCGGCAAGCCTTTGAAACTGTGCTTACCAGACTGTGGTTTGCCTTGCAGCATTACCATATCAAAATATTCATCAGGTTTATGATTAATATCTGACAAGGCAAGCCAGTCCTGGCCATTTGCCGGCAAACCTGAAAACTTTACCGTAATCTTCTGTCCGGGTTTAAAATTTGATTTTTTAGGTATCAAAGATATTATTGTCACAGGTTTTGCTGGCAAAATTGAAGGTTTAGATGCCACCTTTTTCTTTACAGGGGTAGAATTGGAAAGGGAGCTTTGGAATGAATGTATTACTCTGTCTGCTTCTGCTACTCGGTCGTTCAATATGACCTTTGGAATAATTCGGCTGACAATATAGGCCATCTTAGGCATCATAGCAAACCAGCTGACCACGTTTATATCATGCCCATTGTATTTCCAGTTATAAAAAAAAGACTGCCCTTTGATACCATTAATTATTGTCGTCTTTTCCCGAAAGAGAGACGAATTTTTAAGATATTCTCTTTCATATACCTTTCGTAAGATGTCCATTGGTATTGGGTCTGATAAATGAATCGCCCGTACACGGACGAGTATGTTTCCATCTGGAGTCGTGGAGTCAAACAGCCTGTCAGGACCATCAGAGTATGCCTTAGTTTTCCAGCTGTTAGGTGATGTTAGTTGAAAGTTATAGTTATTATCTTTATATGTATCTGCATTGATCGATGTGCAAAAAATGTGAAGAAGTAGAAATATGAAAAGAATCAACTTAATTTTAACCATAATATCTCCTAAATAGAATCAATTTGATAGAAAAACATTTATAATTCTGGGTTTGTCCGTATGTCGCTATTGTATTGCAGAATTAAAAAAAATGCCAAAGAATAATTTTCCTATTTAGCACATGGCAGTTAAAATTTATTTATCACTATTTTTTTTCTAAAAATCACAGTATGTTAAAAAATTGTGGTGGGTAAATAATTCTTAAAAAAAATCATACTGGTGGGTAAGACGATCTAATCCAGATCTAAATTTGTTTTACATTTATTGCATCTTACAACACCTCTGAAAACTTTATTACCACATTCTGGACAAAAGTATCGGGCCTCTTCATCTTGAACCCATTTTTTTGTGCCAAATTTTTGTCTATATGGGACACTGCGTAAAATCACCTTTTTCCCAATAGCCATTGAGAAATTGTCTATATGCTCACAAGGGAATTCATCGCATTGATGACATCCGGTTAATCCTTTGGCTTTTGTGCAGTCCCGTATCTTGCATTGCCCACAATGCATAAACAGATCATCCGATAGGCATCCTTGGCAGTGAATATCTTTGGTGGAGAGCGTTTGACTATTTTCAAGTGTTCCTTTTCCTGGAACGCCTCCCTTGTAAAGGCCAACCAACCGTTCTTTCAATTTCTCATTATTATCGCGGTGGGCCATATGAATAGCGCATACCCCACAATAAAGGCCACACGGTGAAACAAAATCTGGATTAATTTTCATAGCGTTGTATTCTCCGGTTATTTCCTGACAATGATAACAATTTTCAAATTAATGAGCATAGCAGTTGAATATTTATAATTCAGACGAAAAATTCAAAAGCCCTTACTCTTTCTCTTTGGATAATAGTCATATTATAGCTACAATGTAACCACAAGTCAAGAAAAAATAGAGATAAGTCATAGATAAAAGTTCACCTTTTAGCGACCTGACAATCCGGATATTTCATAAAAACTGAACATTTTCCGGGAAATTATTTATAATTACAATTGGTTAATCCCGATTTTGAAGCTTATTTCAAAATACAAACTGTCGCCGGAAAATTTCAATTTTTCCCTTTCAGGCGAGTTGACTTCACTTCATCTGCTACGCTGCATCCCGCTTGCGATAAATGATTTTAGCTGCGCATTCTGCAACTTGCAGCTAAAGCAAATTCAACACGTGAAATATCCGGGTTAAGGCGAACTCAAATCCTTAAAAAACTTTATAATTGCTATGATGTTACATAATTTTCATTAAATCCAGGTGATCATTATTGTTCAATCATTGTTTTTAAAAGCTGACGGGGTGCAAGGCCAAATAGACTTTTAAATTCTCTGCTAAACTGTGAAGGATTTGTATAGCCGACATGGAAACCTGCTTCAGTCGCATTTAACCCACGGTCAACCATCATAGTACGTGCATGATGCAATCGAATTTTCTTTAAATATTGAAGCGGAGACATATTCGTTACTTCTCTAAATTTATGGTGCAGAGCAGAATCACTCATGCCGGCAAAACTGGCAATTTCCGGTTTACTCAATTTCCTATCATAATTATCATTTAAAAAACCGATTAGTCCTGCAATCCTGTGACTGGCACCATCACGGAAGACCAGGCCTCGTAACTGACTCCCCTGCTCACCTTGTAACACTCGATAAAGAATTTCTCTTACGATTGAAGCACCTAAAATTTTTAGATCCGTAGTATTGGAAAGCAATCGCAATAGGCGAAACACAAAAACAATTAGTGAATACCGGTTATGAAGTAAAAACAACCATTGTTGAAAGCGGTTATGAAATTGTTGAAGAACTGGATAAATACAAATGGGCGGATGCTGTGTTTGTTCAAACACCAGTTTATTGGATGAGTGTTCCATATTTGTTCAAAAAATATATGGATGAAGTCTTCACATCAGGGATTGGTGAAGTTTTATGCACTGATGATGGTAGAACCCGATCTGATTTAAGTAAAAAGTATGGATCAGGCGGTTTGATGAATAAAAAAAAATACATGCTGTCCACTACCTGGAATGCCCCGCTTGAGTCTTTTGAAGATCCTGCACAATTTTTTGAAGGGAAGTGAGTTGATGGAGTATTCATGTGGCTTCACAAAGCTTTCCAATTTTTCAGCATGGAGCCATTGCCTACATTTTCATGTCATGATGTACTGAAAGATGCAGATGTTGACGGTGATTTAAAGCGCTTGGAAGCACATCTTGCAAAATCTTTTCCAGCTATATAAAATGGAGACTCTTGCAGTAAGGCACCCAAAAATCATTGCACTTAGATGTGGTTGAAATAGATTATTTTTCTACAAGAGGCTAGAACAATACTATTAAAAAAACGAGAAAAGAAGAATGATTGGGGGTATAAAATCAAATTAAAGGGCTTCGCTGGGTATTGTAGGGTTGGGGAGAATCCTGAAAACATAAAATTTCTTTTAAAGTCTGTTTTAAGATAAAAAAGCTTCTGGTCATACCAAAGTGTGATACCCTTTTGTGATCGCTTTTAGCAGAGTTCACGCTATTTTGACCTTTTTTTTAACGCTTCAAAATCACTGGCATGATGGTGGTCAGGATTTCCATTGTCATGCAAACCCAGTATGCTGCCACCAGCCGATGGTGGTGCCGACGCGTTCGAACCGGATGTTTTCGTTTTCCTCCATCTGACGAATCCAGTTGGCCAGGCCTGATGCGTGATGGATAATCAACGGCGTACTGTGATTGGGCAGAATGTCCATGGCCAGCTGGTACATGACAATCTTGCGATTCATTTCCTTTGAAATTTCAGGGGTATCCCAGGGGGTGGGGTGAATAAACCCATGGTTGGCCCCTTCCTCTTTGAGATATCCGAAGTGGTAGGGAAACTTGGGTTTCAAATCCCTGATGGCCCGGATGGTATCCAGATTCATCTGCAGGGTGACACCCTTGTTCAGATTTCTTAAAATGGTATCGTCAAAGGACTCAAACCCGATGGAGGCCAAAAGAATCCGGATATTTTTCTGCCTGGCAGATTCCAATGTCTTTTCTAACGTACCAAGCCCCTTTAAAAAGTAATCCGCTCTCATGGTCAGGTTGATCTGGGACAATTCAATCCCGGATTGGTCTGCCATTTCCATCACGCGCTCAAGTTTTGGCAGGGGGCTCTCATTAATCAGTTCAAAATTGACTCGACTGCCGTCGGAAAGTTTCGGCAGACATTTCATCTGTGATTTTACCGCTTCTTCACCCACCGCTCCCAAGTATCCTTTGTCCTGGGCCACATCACAAAAACTGCACCCTTTCTGGACGATGGTTGCACTTTGGGGTCCTGTCTCATTTGCCATCCTGTCATCAATAAGTCCCGCAGGATAATCTATCTGTAATTTCCTTTCTTTTGCCGCATGGGGGCATCCGATCTGCTGCAGCACCTGGCCACAGGTAATCGGCATCGGTACAAAGGCCTTGTCTTTCAGCCGGTAAATATTGGCCCAGTCAACCCGGGACAGCCACTTGTCTTCCCATAGAGTGTGAGGGGTTTCCTTAATCTTGCCACTGCGGTCTCTGTATACGACCCCGTCAAACCCTGACAAATCAACATCAAACCCGGCCTCAAGGATCGGCAGAATCTGCTGGGCCGGTCCATGCAGGGCAAAAGTAAACCGGTCCGACAACCCTTTAAAGCGGTGCTCAACCGATTCGCAACCGATTTCACCTTTGAAATCGACGTTAGCCTGGGGCCCGGCCAGGATAGTGACCGCACCCTTATCTTTAAGCTCTCCTGCCAGATCAAACAGATCCGGTCTTCCGCCAAGGGTTGAAAACCCAATGACCATCCGGGTTCCGCTAAAATGATTATCCAGTGCCGTTTTTAGATCCATTTTGTCATCTTCATTAGTCACTGCAACGACAATTGCATCATACTCACTGTTTTCGGATATAATGGTGGCTGCCATCTGAGGGCCTAAGAGGCCGTAGGACTCCTCTTTAAAGTACCCGGTGAGGATGACAACTTTCTTTTTTGAATTCATTTTTTCTGACCCCGGGACCGTCTTCTGAAAAGCGTTTCAAAAGCGCTGCATTTGCCACCGTTCATACCGCCGGAACATTGATTCATTCCGCTTTGGCCTGAGGCTCTGGAAGCGGCCCAGCTACCGAACCGGTTAAATCCGGTCATGTCATAGATCCGCCGTTTCCCCTCATCACTTAAAACCGCATATGCTTCCCCGATTAATTTGAACCGGGTTTCAGCCCCCTCATCGCTGTTTACATCCGGATGAAACTGCCTGGCCAGTTTGCGGTATGCCTTTTTTATCTGTTCATCTGTTGCATTGCGACTGACCCTCAGGGTTTCATAGTACTCTTGTGAACCCATGGTTCTAGTCAACAACCGGCCGGGGCAGTACCTTTGCCCTTTCTGCAATTTCAGGCACCCTGTGCTCCCATTCGATGGCCATAAGATGAACACCGGCCACACCTTCCATCTCTTTGAATTCTTCGATCTGTTCCAGAGCAAATTTGATACCTTCCTCTGGCTGATCTTTTTTTGGTACGCCCCTAAGACGTTTGATCAAAGATTCGGGGATATCCATACCTGGAACAAACTTGGACATGAAATTGGCCATACCGGCACTTTTCATGGGCGTGACACCGGCCAGGATATAGCACTTTTCATGCAGCCCCATATCCACGGCCTGTTTCATGAAATCACGGAATTTTTCCATATTAAAAATGCATTGAGTCTGGACAAAATCCACACCTGCTTGTATTTTTTTGGCAAGCCTGAACACACGGTATTCATAAGGATCGCCAAACGGATTGGATGCGGCACCGATAAACAGTTTTGGTGGACCATCAATGTCCTCACCATTCATGAACTTGCCCTCGTCACGCATTTTCTTCACCATGGCGATCAGCTGCATGGAATCGATATCATGAACACCTTTTGCCTCGGGATGATTCCCGAAACAGGTGTGGTCGCCGGAAAGACACAGCATATTCCGGATACCCATGGCATAAGCCCCTAAAATATCACTCATCATGGCCAGACGGTTCCTGTCCCGACAGACCATCTGGAAATTGGGTTCAAGCCCCTTTTCCAGCATCAGGACCGAGCCGGCAATGGAAGACATTCGGACCACGGCTGTCTGGTTGTCCGTCATATTCACGGCATCCACACACCCCACAAGGGGACTTAATTTTTCATTTAAATGGTCAACATTGGCACCTTTTGGGGGACCGCATTCTCCGGTGAAAGCAAAATGGCCCGCATTTAGAACCTTTTCCAGATTACTGCCTGATTTAAGCTCACTCATCGATAGTTTTTCCTTCTTCTTTATCTATACGGTATCCGGCTCATTATAATGGTGAGCTTCGGATACACGGACTGTATCAAACTTTTCTGGTGTCATGGAAAATCAGTGACTTAACAGTCACCGGGAATACCTGGTTTTCCACCAACGGCTCGCCGATATCGATCCAGTCACCATCCTTAAGATCCAATTCATCCAGGGTAAGCAGGTTTGTTTTAAGGCCTGTTTCCCGGCGGATGACGTTTCCCACACCGCAGGCAATATCAGCCTGAAAAATGAGAATAATGGGAATGTTTTTCCCGATTGAATTTGTCAGTGCCGACTCAATGGCTTCACCGAACATTACCAGCTTCTGGTAGGAATTGTTAGTGAGGCCCTTAAAGTAGAGCGCCACAGTATCGACCCCCTCGGACAGATCAAATCGCTTAAAAGACCTTTCAATTTCAGATGTGATATGGGCATGGCTTAATTTGTCTTGTTCAACATCAACCCTTAGCACCGGTACGTTCCACATGGGGAAATTAAGCTGGTCGTCCATAAATCCTGAGGATCCTGATATGGATAACGTATGGGCGCCTGCACCAATTACCGTAGCCCTGATCTTGTTTTCAGGTTCGAAAACCTTCCCGGAAAGCCCGGGGAGCAGCGTTTTAATTTCAGCGGCAAGATATGCACCGATATCGTTGTGCTGATATCCATTGCAGCCGTACAACAATTCAGAAACACCACCAGAAAAGGTATATTCGTCAATTTTCCTTGAAAAGTCCAGGTCATCAGTCACCATCAGATCTTTGGCAAGATCTGAAACAGCCGGACCATTCATGACCTCTAAAAGAGTTTTTGCCAGTATGGCGGTTATTTTTTTCAACGATTCTTCAGGGATCACATCTCCCACATCATAATGCACCCCCAGTTGGGTCATCACTTTTTTGGCAGCGTTGCTGGTTCTTAGGATTGTTCCCTGAGAATCCACGGCAAGCAGCCGGCCTCCCACAGAGATACTGCTGGTGGATACAATCTCCCCGTTACAGGAAATGGCCATATTGGATGTTCCGCCGCCAATATCACAGGAAAGTATAGTTTTAGCGGTTTGCTTCGAGCGGTCGGCAGCACCTGAACCCATCGCCGCAATCAGGCTC
>JAAEKY010000405.1 GCA_024227235.1 Desulfobacteraceae bacterium
GCTACGGCACCCTGCAAACGCTTACCGTTCGGTATGTTACAAAACATAAGTCGTTTCAACCCCGTTAACGGGTAGGTTCATTTTGATCCCGACTGTCTTTCTTTACAAGCGCCATGTTTAAAAAATAGTTCTGATAACGGTGCCTTGAAACAGGCATCCTCTCTTTCCGGAACGATATCCTATGGAATTTAAATATGGATATAATGACAATGGTGATGATATCCAGATCCGTATAATTACTTATTACATTAGACAATAGGATTGATTCTATGGTTTTACCAACCAATATATTAAGATCATTGAGTGTTGGTATCATATTCCTGTTTGCCGTATTAAATGCCGATGCACAAAACATTTCAATACAATCTATCAGCCAATGGCCTGCCATCTATGCTGGAAAAGAAAGCATGTACCATCTGAAAATATCAGGGCAGACGGCTATATCTGGTTCATTTTCCTGGACATTAAAAGTTAAAGAACGGGTTTTAAAAAAAGGGCATGACAAATTTTATTTAAATGATCATGGTGAGCATGTTATCTCTTTATCATTAAAAACACCTTCGATGAAACCAGGTGTCCAGATTCCAGCAACCCTCAATATCAGCTGCCATGTGAAACAAACGTCACAAAACTATACTTTCCAATTTCCTTTAACCATTTTCAGCCAAAATGGCCTGTTGGATAATGGGGAGTATCTAAAAAAATTAAAAATTCTTCTATTTGATCCCATTGGTACCACCTCCAACACATTCCAAAATATTAAGATTCCTCATACCACAATCTCAAAAAAGGAACTATGGAACCTGTCTGATCCTAAATTTATTGTCCTGGGTTCTGGAATCGTGTTTGATCAATACAATTTATCCTCAAGAATTATTGAACTTGCCCAGAAAGGATCTCGAATACTTCTTTTTGAGCCATCTTCCGGAAACTTTTCAATGGCTGAATTTTCAAAAGGCCTTCGGCCTAATGTGTTAGCATTTGCCGACCATCATATTATAAAATCTTTCTCAAAACCTTTTCGTTGGATTGATAATGACCCCAAGCAACAATATGGTTTAACATTAGTTCGCTACCGCAATAGCATAATGGTCCAGGTGGTTGAAAACAAACAAAAAGAATGGGACTGGTTGTATGTTAATTATGCCCAAAGCAACGGTAAAATCATACTTTGTACAATTCCGATTATTGAATATGTCAATGATTCACCCGTTGCCCAAATTATAATGAAACAATTATTACTTTATATAAACACACCACTGGATGGTGGTATTAAAACACCAGGAGATTAAGCAATGAAAAAAATTATAATAATAATGGTCTTTCTCTTTTTACCCCACACCATACTTGCAAATGATTCAAACGAATTTTATCCGACTGCAATCTTCAATTTTTCAGAAAAGGGCCTACAGCTAAAAGGAATGGGAGAAACTATCGGCAAGCTGATCTTTGCCAATCTGGTCATAAGTCCGAACATAGCGCTCGTGGACCGTGAGGAAATGGCAAAATTATTTGATGAAGCCGAATTGAATATTTCAGGCATGGTAAATCCTATGCAGGCGATTCAGGTGGGGCAACTCACTGGAGCCAAAATCATTATTACCGGAACTGTTTTTGAAGTAGAAGATCAACTGATGATCGTTGCTAAGATCATCGGTACTGAAACAAGTCGGGTATTAGGTGCCTCAGTATCAGGCGATATAGATAGCAAAGTCACCACCTTGGTTGAAAAACTATCTTCCAAGGTAGAAAAAATTATTACCTCAAAAGCAGATGTTCTGACGATAAAACCTGTAAAAAGAACTGATCGCATTGCATCTTTAAAAAAAGCATTAGGTTCCCAAAAGAAACCATCACTGTCCATAGATATAAAAGAACGCCATACTAATCAAACAATCAATGACCGGGCAGCTGAAACAGAGATGCTGTTTTTTGCTTCTGAACTGGGATTTGAGATTATTGATATACATAAAGACACATCCCGGAAACCTGACATCTTAATTCAGGGTGAAAGTTTTGCTGAATTTGCAACTCGAAAAGGAAATATTGTAGGAGTTAAAGCCCGTCTTGAAGTGAAAGCAATTGACCAAAGAACAAACAGAATATTGGCGGTTGATCGACAAACTGAGCTTGAAGTTGATCTTGCAGAGTTGATCGCTTCAAAAAAAGCACTGGCAAAGGCAGCAGCAAAAATTTCTGAGCGATTTTTTCCCAAAATAGTGGAATAATTTTGAAAAATATAAATTTCAATCCTCTAATTCACTACCCGTTGAACTTGATCAGCATTCTCCTGTGCCTGTTAACTTTTGTTAATTTCGCATTTGCCCAGGCAAGCAATTTGCCTCCCCGAATTGCACTATACCCTTTAAACTATGATCAATATCAACACCACCACTCAAACGGTGAAGCCGTTTCTGAATTAGTTTCATCTTTTTTAATGATTCAATTGGGCTCAAATCTAGAAATTGAAATTATTGATCGTTCAATGACCTCTGCATTATTCAGTGAGACCTCTTCCATACTGTCAAATGGCGATATGGAAAACAATCCCATCAACAAATTGCCGATTTCCAATTATTCGCTCACAGGCTCATTGTCTTCAACTGACGGTCTTTCAACCTTTCAGTTGAATCTAATACAAACCAGCACTGGCAGAATTTTAGGTGCTTCCAGGTTCCCATTTGATACCAAAGATATTAACCCTGCAATTAAACTTGCTTCAAATTTTGTGCATGATTGTGTGGCAAAACAACAGCGGCTTGAAATAAAAACAGGCACCGACTTACAAAAAATTGCGTTCGGACATTTCATTGACATCAACAACAATGATTCAGCACTTTACCAAGGCCGGGATATTAGTGATAAACTGATCGAATCATTTGTCAATAATGACCAGTTTCTGGTTCTGGCCCGCACAAATATGCTCCCTTTAATATTTGAAGAGTATCTTAAAATACTCCAATACACAGACAAATCACAAATTCCCCAGCGAGATAATTCAGAATATATCGTTTATGGATATTACAAATATAACCCGAAAAAAAAATCCAACCCAATATCAATATATATCTACATTGATCTTATCAAATATGGAAGAAAGCTTCGCATCGTTAATGCAAATAACTGGGATGATGCGTTTAACAAAGTCAACTCTGCTGTGACCAACTTTTTGCCATCACCCTTTGAAAAGAAAAAATCAGATCATCCTCCTAGTCCCGATTTCAATTTTTCTCTGTCTATATTTGATTCTATTGTATCACGAGAAAAAGCCAAGAGTATTTTTGAGGAACTCATAAGACAAGAATTCTTAATTATGAACAATGATTCTGTTAAATTTAACTACTCAAGAAAATCTAATGAGCTCTACAATTACCCGCACAAGCAAATATTAAATGGGTTTGATACGGATATCTCCATACAAATATTTGAAAAACTTCGATCAACCTATTTTTGGCCATTAACACAGATATCCTATATAAAACCCAAAAGAAGATATCATCCAAGAGATGCTGCAAAAAAACGTTCCTGGAAACAGAAAACTGTTAGCATAAAACATAATGATGAAGCAGTGATTTACAATGGATTGGCAAAAAGTATCAGTAATGCGCATATCAATAAGGGCAAAGCACTACCCTACTTTGATTTTTACCCGGAGGCACAACATGAAGGGGCTCCAACGCGAAAAGCCAACTTAAAAGCAGCCGTTGATGGCTTTGCCTCCAGTACGTTTTTGGAATTAAGCTATTTAGAGTCCATGATTTTCCTTGGACATCTATTATGTCAAAAAGAAGTCGGGAAAAATCAATTGGGAAAGATGCTCCAATCATGGGTGGTTGACCACACCTTACCTGTTCATGTTAAAAGTTATGGTGGCATGTATTTCTATGTTGGAGACGATGTAGAAGAAAAAGATCATTTGATCTTTGTTGCAGCAGATGCTGTGAATCGTGTTAAAGACGCCCATTTCTCAAAACTTTTTTTGCAAAAAATCGATCGTGAAGAATACTTTATAAAAAAAAGCACCAAAAATTTAAATCGTTTAGAAGCCCAACCAAACAATCCAGATTCAGATGCAGATGCCGCAAAAAAAGAAAAGATACGTGCCTATGCAGATTTAATCCGAGAACAGTGCCGCACTCTTTCAAAGAACATGCGTAAAATTCGACATAAATCACGCTATAAAGGTGTTGAGTCCATAGCTGATTTAGCCTTGGGAAACAAAAAGTTAGAACAGCTAGTGAAAGAATCTCTGAAGCAAATCAAAATAGATTACCCTCAAGTATATCCATATGTCATCATAAATACTGTCTCAGACAACCCGCTCATTTTTGAAGCACAGTTCGCTCTACTTGACCAGACCGCATCAGGCGAATTAGATCCATTTGAACCCACTCGGTTCATGGAGCAATCTTTAAAAAGGATATTTAGTGAACTGATAAAAGCAAAAGATATACAGCGGGCTAAACAATTTATTAAAATCTATCTAAATTATTTTGGACTATCTGACAAAACCGTGATTGATTTTGCAAGTCTTTACCACGTTGCAGGTGATCATAAAAAAGCTGAACAATTATTAACCCAATATGGCAAAAATTCTTTCACATTGAGTGATGCAAAGCCAGATTATTTAAATGGGATATACAAGCACTCAGGTTTTGATAAATACGATAGACTCATGTATAAAACCAATCATAATCAAAATGTTTTTCTTGTATACAAACCTGTAACTAATTCCTGGTCGGGAATGATCAACAAACCATATAAATGGAGATTGCTTTTCACGCCTCCGGCAAACAATTCAAAAAAGAACCAATGGTATTATTGTACTTCCAGGATAAAAGAGAGGCCTTTATTCACTTTTGGCTACAATAACAGCAAAGCATTCACTGCAACCTTCAACTGGAATAATGATAAGAATACTGAAAGCCAGATTAAAAGCCAGAAAATTTCTGATACAACTTTGGATACGGTGGGTCAAGTTGAACTATCCCCTCTCTCTGATGAAATACTATCAACTCCTGAGTATCGCGTTGAAAAGCTATTTAAGGATGGATATCAATTTGACTCATCTTTGATTGCTGCAATCAAGGGATATCCAACTGATAATGCCCATGGCCCTATACGTGATGAATATTTCAGTGAATCATTTTCACGACTTAATAAAATTAATGTAGTGACAGAAACATTATATGCAAAAGGGTATCTATCTACCAATGGCATCCCTAAGCCACACTATTATGACACATTTTCCAACAACCGCAAAAAAACATATTATAGAATTAACAACCTGTTAAGAACACAATTGAAAAACGATTTTCCTGACTATACAAATTCTGAACAAAACTATCTTTTAGATGCCTTTAAGAAAGCTTACAAGGTTCAAAATGCGGGCAGTGTTGAAATTATAGAAATGAAAACCATATCACAACCCATTAAATTAATAGCTGACAATGCCTTTAAATATCGCCATTTCGGTGCATCGGTCTCAGTCTTTAAAAATCACATATTAATCGGTGATGTTGCAGATGGGCTATACCACTATCGAAAAATTGATGGGGAATGGATACCGCAAAGCCATTTGACCAATCCATCCGGCAGAGCCATCGCAATGGATGATTATTGGGCAGCAGTTTCATCTTCAACCGGAAAGGTATCAATATTTAAAAAGGACTCATCCGAACAATGGTCTTTTTTTCAAACACTCAAATTGAAGGATTATAATAGAAGGATAGAATTAAGACATAATTTTGAGTTCTTTGGAGCAGCCCTTGCAATGACAGAAGAATATCTCTTTATTGGCAATCCATATGGTGGTGAAAATAAAAAAGGGGAAATTTATATTTACGGGCTCGAAAATAATATATGGGAGCTGAACGAAATATTGATTGGACAATATGGGAAAGGCGGAACCATTGGTTACTCCCTATCCGCTATCAAGAATACTCTGGTTGCAGGAAATACCGGATATCCAGAGGTATTACAGCAAACAGGTATTGTTTTTATATATCAAAAAGAGAACCAGTTTTGGAAACTAAAGAAGAGCATTATTCAAAAAGATGGTAAACCATATACTAACTTTGGTACAGGTGTGATGCTGAAAGTGGATAATAAAAATGGAAAAACATCAGTATTGATAAAAACTAGAGAGATTGATGGGAAAAACAACGTCTTCTCTTATAAGCTAAAAAAAAGCTCTAACGGATCGGGGGAGACCTTAGTATTTCAATCGGGTAAGGGCGGGTTTCTCTCCCGCCCTCCCCACAACACCCTGCGTGCGGGTCCGCACAGGGCGCTTCATCAAGGTTACTGGGGCGTATCCGGGTAATGTATTTTCACCCACTGCTCTTTGACAGATATCAACCCTTGTTCACTCAGCGGCGTAGCGATCTAAATGAATCTTATGAAATTTGGTTTTGAGAGGTTAAATAGCTGCATA
>JAAEKY010000406.1 GCA_024227235.1 Desulfobacteraceae bacterium
ATTCAGGCGATAGCTGTTCTTGAAGCGCCCAATGTAAAAAGCAGCTGGACTGTTAATGCAAGTACCGGTATAAATTCAGGTTTACAAATTAATGCTGACGTCTTGGATTCCAATACAGGCAAAACACCAGTTGCAAACAAGACAACAAAGAAGGCATCAAGTGATGACAGTGATGATGATAGTGATAATGATAGTGATGATTGATAGTGATGATTGATAGCCCAAGGGGTAACAATCAGGAGAATGAAACAAATGAAAACGATATGGAATTTATTAGTAATCGTTAGTGTGACTCTTATTGTAGGAATTTCTTCTACCCATGCTACCACTAAAAAAGAATTTGATGATGCTGTCAAAAAAGCAGGGGTAACCGCTTTACCATCCTTTATTGAACTCCGTGACAATGAGATTGCAATCTCATTCCCAAAATCTATGGGGAATAAAAAATTCCATTTCAAGGGAGATTTGGATACGGATGCCTTGGCAGACGGTGAATTCAAGTTCAAATCATCACCCAAAAACAATATTGTTTGGAATAATGCCTTTGGCATGAACTTTCTGGACTTAAAAGGTCTACAATTAAACCTTGATATACAAAAAGGAAAAGCAGACATTGCATTAAAAGGTTTCCTTGGCGGCGTTTTTCATAAACATGGAAAAGATCTGGAAGTGGATATTGATTTAACGATTGAAGATAAAAAATTATCTGATTTCACCATCGAATTACCAAAGACAACGCTTTCACTCCATTCGATTCCTGAATTCAAACATATTCCCGGTATTGTCAATTTTTCCCTTAAGAACCTGGTTATATCACTTCATGCACTTGGTGGGACAGTGGAGTTTTTAAAAGAGACCGTTGATACAACCATCTTTTATGACGCCAAAACAAAAGGCTGGGTTTTGGCCATGTA
>JAAEKY010000407.1 GCA_024227235.1 Desulfobacteraceae bacterium
CGCGAATATACGGGAGCCACTAAATATTTCCTTCCCGAGATGGTAAAATGCTGTCGACTTCTTTGTTTCTCAACAACATACCTGCAGATTTTATCCTCAAATTCATCTTCAGGGGTAGGAAAGCTAAGATCTGAGTCACTGTCCTAGATAAGAAAATCAAAGGTTATAATCACAAATTGTACAGGGCATTATCCAGGGTCTTATTCCCCCCCCCCCTTTGATAAATCGACAAGATTTGCCTAAAATTTTTACTGACTGACGGTCAGACTTTTTTTGAAGACCATTGCTATAGAAGTCCTAGGGCTCCACATAAGGAAAGAAAATTAAATTTATGAATTGAGGAAGAAAAAAAACTATACACCTATGCCTTTTTAAAAGGGTATTAACAAAGGGAGGGGGCGGATGCGGTCGATTTTAGAACCCAAGATTATCTCCTTCATTTTTTAATATCCGTCGTTCTAATTTCGTAGCCTAGTCCCTAACATGAGGAAGTATACAAGACTGCCTTTAAATAGCAGTAAAATATCGCCATACCGCCAAAAATCGCTTATTACTGCCGATGTCATTTTATGAATATTTTGAATTTAGAAAAACATTTGATAGGTTGCGTGTAGGAAAACTGGCGGTTTTCGGAGATTTAGCGGCAATTTAAAAGATTAAACAAAAAATTCTCTTCAGCAGAATCAATAACATACACTTATCTCTCACCATGCAAAAA
>JAAEKY010000408.1 GCA_024227235.1 Desulfobacteraceae bacterium
ACATATAAAAGAAACTGTTTTTATGCCATTGGAAGCCACTCTTTATGCTGTCCAGGAAGTGCTGCCACCTGTCATCATGTCTACAATAGCTATTATTGTCTGTTTTGCTCCTTTATCCTTTATTACGGGCATGATGGGCCCTTACATGGCTCCTATGGCGATAAATGTACCTTTGACCGTTACTTTTTCTACGGTTTGTGCACTGACCATTGTTCCGTGGATTTCATATAAACTTTTAAAAAATATTAAAAATAAACCTGTACAGAAAAAAGAATCTAATCCGATATTTGCCAGAATTTACAAGGCGATCCTGACACCGTTTCTTGAAAAAAAACACATGCGGATCGTATTGCTTTTTAGTGTCATTGTGCTTTTAATCGGATCATGTCTGCTCGTCGTCTTCAGGTTAGTCCCTTTAAAATTACTGCCTTTTGATAATAAAAATGAATTTCAGATTGTAATTGATTTACCCCAGGGAACATCTCTTGAACATACGGATCGAGTCGTTCGAGAATTTGAACGCTACATTAAAACAGTTAACGAAGTCACCAGTTTTAATTCTTTTACCGGCATATCCTCACCCATGGATTTTAATGGAATGGTCAGACATTATTTTATCAGAAAAGCAAGTCACCTTGCAGATATACGGATCAACCTGGCCCATAAATCAAACAGACTGCAACAGAGCCATACGATTCTCTTACGCATCAGAAATGATCTTGAAAAAATCGCCAGGGAAAATAATGCCCAGATCAAGCTGGTGGAAGTGCCGCCAGGGCCACCGGTTTTATCTACGCTCGTGGTTGAAATTTCTGGTAGTTATGACAAGACCTATGAACAATTGTTAGAGGGAGCAGAACAGATCAAAGCGATCATGGACAATGAATCTAATGTTTGTGATGTCAGTATCATGACCGAAAAAAACAGCCAGCGATTGGATATTGTGGTTGACAGGGAAAAAGCGGCTTTACACGGAATTGATACCAAATCTATTCTTGAGGCCCTGAAAAGCGCTGTAAGCGGTATTACTCCGGCAAGCCTCCATCTTGATCCAGAAAGAAACCCGTTATGGATAAAAGTGATTCTACCGCGAGACAAACGATCTGATATGATCTCTATTTCCCATATTCCTATACGATCCTCTAAAGACAAAATGATTCCTTTAGCAGAACTTGTCCAAGAGACTCACACCAAAAATGCAAAACCCATTTACCATAAAAATCTTGAACCCGTTGTTTATGTAATTGGTGAAATGGCGGGAAGGGCGCCAGGAGAAGCTGTTCTGGATATGATGAAAGAATTGAAACATACCCCCACCCAAAAGGGTCTCCATGTTAAATGGGCCGGAGAAGGCGAATGGAAAATTACGCTAAGAGTTTTCAGAGATATGGGCATTGCATTTGCTGCTGCCCTTATTGGTATTTATTTTATACTTTTAATCAATACCAAATCTTATTTTATGCCTATGTTAATCATGATGGCCATTCCATTGACTATACTTGGGATTATGCCAGGGTTCTTTATACTCAATCTTTTCACCCAGAGCGTGGGTGGGTATAGCGATCCAGTTTTTTTTACAGCAACAAGCATGATTGGAATGATTGCCCTTGGGGGTATTGTGATCCGAAACGCCCTGGTATTGATCGAGTTTATTCGAGAAGATATTAAAAAAGGGGAGCCGTTCAAAGAGGCTATCTTAAAAAGTGGGATTGTCAGAATGCGGCCAATTATATTAACCGCCTTAACGACTGCAATCGGTGCTTTTCCAATTACATTTGATCCAGTGTTTTCGGGGCTTGCCTGGGCATTGATTTTTGGCCTTTTTGCATCAACGCTTTTTACCCTTTTAGTAATACCTGTGACATATTATACCGTGTATAAAAAAACGTATGAATAGGAGATAAAGGAGAACCCCCTTGAAAATGGAACAATATATCAGAGCTATTGCAGGTGCATTTATTTTAATCTCTGTTTTGCTGTCACATTTTCACACACCCTATTGGCTATTGTTTACCGGATTTGTTGGCCTGAATCTTTTGCAGTCAGCCTTTACAAAACGTTGCCCCATGGAAAACATCCTGGAAAAAGTTTTTCATATCCCAAAGAGCTAATATGAATTTCAAATTTCCGTTGGTAAATGTCAATTATCTGCATATTTGAATCATTGAGTACTAAGAAGATTATGCAATTATCTATGAGTCTAAACTTATTATTTTCAAAATGACTCAAATTTCTTATAAGTCAACAAAGGATAAGGAATATTTGGATCAAATTCAAGGATGTAATTTTCCAGTGACATCAGTTGATGAATATGGTAAATTCGTTATCAATAATAGTTTTCAGGGCTGCAGACAATAAATCGCAGCCCTTTATAATTTAAAGCCAAAACAAAGGATCATCTCCCATGCGAACAAAAATCGTACATATTGGAGCACAAGAGTTAACCTACGAGATAAGGAACATCATCCAAGTCGCTGACAAGCTAAATGAGATGGGGGTAGAGGTCTATCTGGAAAATATTGGAGATCCCGTGACAAAAGGCGAAAAGGTTCCGTCATGGATGAAGAAAATTGTATCCGAATTTGTTATGGAGGACGACAGCTACGGGTACAGCCCCACCCAGGGCCTACTTGAAACACGTCATTTTCTGGCTGATATGAACAACAGCAACGGCCATTGCCGGATCACTCCTGATGACATCATCTTTTTCAACGGCCTGGGAGATGCCATTACCAAAGTATATGGATTCTTACGCCGTACAGCACGGGTGATTACCCCATCTCCTACTTACACGACGCACTCTTCATCTGAAGCAGCCCATGCTGGTCTCCCCCCGGTCTGCTATCCCCTTGACCCCGATAATAACTGGTTCCCGGATATTGATGAATTAAGACGCAGGGTCAAGTACAATCCTGCGGTGGCAGGCATTCTTATAATCAATCCTGACAATCCCACCGGCACAGTCATGCCAGAGAGCATTCTGAGAAAGATTGTCGCCATTGCAGAAGAATTTAACCTGTTTATCATTGCTGATGAAATTTATCAGAACCTGATCTATAATGGCAGAAAATCCAAACCCTTGGCGGCTGTAATCGATGACGTGCCTGCTATCTCTATGAAGGGAATTTCAAAGGAATTGCCATGGCCAGGTGCCAGATGCGGCTGGATAGAAGTATACAATGCCCAAAAAAACTCTGAGTTTAACACTTATATTCAAACCATACTCGGCGCAAAAATGGTTGAAGTCTGCTCAACCACATTGCCCCAGAAAGCATTCCCTCATATTATTCAACATCCAAAGTTCCAGGATCACCTGGAAAAAAGACGATTGCGCTATGAACGGTTCTCCAGTATCACCTACGAAAGGCTAAAAAAGATTCCCGGTATATTGGTCAACCGGGCAGATGGTGCCTTCTATATGAGCATCGTATTTGAGATGAGCAAGATAAATGGCCGCCAGTCCTTGCCCATTTCAAATCCAGAGGTCCGAAGTCTCATTGAAAATCTCATTGATGTTCCGAAAATAACTCCGGACAAACGGTTTGTCTATTACATGCTGGGCGCAACTGGTATTTGTTTGGTTCCTCTCTCTTCGTTCAATACTGACCTGCAAGGGTTTAGAATGACACTTCTGGAGCCTAATGAAAGGCGCTTTTGTCAAATGATAGACACACTTGAGAAGGGGATTAAAACCTATCTCAATTCAGCAGGGTAAGCGGTGTACAGGCGAGGACATGCAGAAGAATTGTGAAGTGATTTGTGACAAAACATAGGTGACTCTTGATAGTGTGTCATACTCACCTAAAATACACTTAAAAATGAAATTTTCATCGTTAATTAATTTAAGTAAGATCGAAATCCCGTGACGGATGCTCCCTAAATCTTTAATAGAACTTTTTAATTCCTGTTCCTAACAGGAAAAGTTTTTATG
>JAAEKY010000409.1 GCA_024227235.1 Desulfobacteraceae bacterium
CAAGCAAAGAAAAGAGTATAAGCACGCCTCCCATGGTGGGAGTGCCTTTTTTTGTATGATGCGTTGCAGGGCCGTCGCTCTGTATATATTGACCTATCTGCATGGATGTAAGTTTCCTGATCACAAAGGGGCCACAAAGAAAGCAGATCAAAAAGGCAGTGAGCCCACCATATATAGTTCTAAAAGTAATATATCGGAATATATTAAAAGCAGATATCTGAGTATGTAATGGATATAAAAAATGGAATATCATATGATTTTTTCTGCCTTTTTGTAGTTAGTTTTAAGCGATAGCATTTTGTGAATCACTTTTTCCATTTTCATCCCGCGGGAGCCCTTTACAAGGATCCAGGATACAGATGATTGATTATCCTCCATGATTCTTTTTGCAATTTCTTCTCTTGTACCATTCATAGTATCTGCTTCTGAAAATCCTGCTTTCACAGCACCTTTAACTATATGGGAAGCAAGTTTTCCAAAAGTATATAATTTTGAAATTTTATTTTTTACTGCAAGTTTGCCGATCTCTTCATGCAATTTCGGAGAATCTTTACCAAGTTCCAACATATCTCCTAAAACAGCAGTACTTTTTTGGTCACCTGAAACTAGAGAAAGGGTGATTAACGCTTGCTTTACTGAATCTGGGTTCGCATTGTAGGTATCATCAATTAAATTGATTTTATTGGAAAATTTTGAGAAATTCATTCTTCCCTTCACAGGTGTGAAAGCTCTTAAACCTTTTTTGATATCGTTTTCATCTGCTCCGGC
>JAAEKY010000410.1 GCA_024227235.1 Desulfobacteraceae bacterium
AATCCCTTCTTTTTTAAAAATCATACTAGTGAAAATTTTTGTAACAATCCAATTGATTAATACGATATAAATCAAGGGGGACAATAGGATATCTCTATACACCTTTTTAAAAACAACTAATTTATTGAACCGAACATCCTTTTGTGATAGATTAATACCTTATTCGCTCACTTCTTCAAAAAAGGATGGAAAATATGGCTATTAGATACAAGTTGGGACTTATTGTTGCCGGACTATCGTTTATTATTTTATCTATGTTTTTGATCACCTGGTATACGACTTCAGCACAGAAAGCGGACGGTCTTGTTATCAATCTTGCTGGTCGTCAAAGAATGCTTTCCCAAAAAATGTCAAAAGAACTCTTTCTATTTGTTGGTTTAAAAGAAGCAAAAGAAAAATTACAATCAAGTGCAACCAATACGATTAAAGTATTTGATGTTACCTTGTCTGCACTCACGGATTCTGGGAAAGCGCCTTTATCATTAGACTTAAACGGAGACTTTGCCAATTGTCCAAAAGCGATTGAACCTGCTTATTCGCAACTAAACAAAGTAAAAGCGCTTTGGGGAAAATTCTCTATTGAAATGAAAAATGCTCTTTTTGAAAAAAAAGATGCCTTAAAAAGTTTAGAATATATAAAAAACAATAATATAACTTTGCTAAAAGAAATGAATGTCGCTGTTGTCATGCTCCAAAAGATTTCTGAAAAAAAAGTAAAACGATTAATTATTTTTCAGACGGTTGGCTTAATTGTTGGTATATCACTTATGATCATCAGTATTTTTCAAATTTCTGGAATTGTTAAAAACCTTTTACAATCTTCCGACACTGCAAGCGAAATGAAAAAAGGCGATCTAACAAAGCGTTTTGAAACAGCAGACAAACCTGTAACCGAATTGGATGAGTTAGATTTTCTGGGATTTAATTTGAATACATTTGCCCAATCTTTGCAAGGGAATATTAAAAACATCTATCAAGAGGCACAAAATCTAAATATTGCCTCTACTAAAATGAATACAGTTGCCTCAGAACTCTCCCAGGAGGCTGAAAATTCCGCCCAAAAAACATCCAACGTTGCCAAGAATGCTGATAGTATGAGTGAAGACATGAATGCTGTGGCAGCAGCTATGGAAGAATTGAATACCAATACACAGCAAATTGCCCTATCCACATCTCGGATGAGCGATACTAGTTTGGATATCGCAAAAAATGCAGACAAAGCCAGTGATATTTCTGATAAGGCAGTAAAAAGAGTTGAATCTGCTTCTTCTAGGGTGGATGACCTTGGCAATGCTGCCCGTAAAATAGGTAATGTTTCTGAAACAATAACTGATATTTCTGCACAGACAAACCTTTTGGCTTTGAATGCAACCATCGAAGCAGCAAGGGCTGGAGAAGCAGGAAAAGGGTTTGCTGTTGTTGCAAATGAAATAAAGAGCCTTGCTGATCAAACAACTCAGGCCACTGAAAAAATAAAAGAAAATATTGATTGGATACAAGGGTCAACTTCTTCCACAGTTGAAGATATCAAAGAAATCGCTGAAGTCATCAATGAAGTAAATAATATTGTTAAAAATATATCAATCTCAGTGGGTGATCAAACAAACACTATTTCTGAAATCAGTGCCAACGTATCCCAAGGCGCAGAGGCTCTTCAGGAAGTCAGTTCAAATGTTGCAAATACTTCTTCAGGATCTGTTGAAATTGCCAAAGATGTAAATGATGTAAATCAATCCATCTCACAGGTTGCTTCTAATTCAACCAATATAGCTGAAAGTTCCAAAAAGCTTTCGCTTCTTGCTGAAAAGCTAGATGAGATGGTGGATCAATTCAAAACAGAATAATTTTATATATTGATGGCTGTCTAATTTATGGAGCACATCTATATTCAGAAAGGATTTAAAACACCGTTGGCCGGGATGCCGGACTTTAGTATTATCCAATTACCAGACCCTGGGACCATCGCAGTCTCTGCCATGGATATTCCCTATATTCGCCCCAAGCTTTTGGTAAAAGAAAATGATCTTGTTAAAACCGGCACACCTCTTTTTTGTGATAAGCGCAATAAATACATCCGTTATGTTTCTCCGGGAACTGGTATTGTTAAGCATATTCTCTTTGGGAAAAGAAGGCGTTTAAGAGAAGTCGTGATCCAACTGGATAAAATAGATGATTTTATCCAGTTTGAAACCGTGCCGTTACAAATTCTTGATTCAACCCCTAAATCAGAATTGATTAGATTGCTCCAAAAAGGTGGCCTTTGGCAATGTTTCAGGCAGTTTCCTTCAAAAGACACAGCAAATGAAAATCATGAACCGCCAATGATTATTGTTTCTTTAAACGGGAATGATCTTTATTCCCCTCACCCCCAGGTTATTCTAAAAAATAACATCCAGAATTTCGAATTTGGGATGGCACTGTTAAATCAATTTTCAAATCGCATTATTGTAACATCAAGGAAAAGCAGTTTAGATGAATTAGATAAATTGAATGGACTTACACATCATATTACCCATATCGTTCCTGACTTTTTTCCAGCCTGGGATCCAGGCGTTGTTCTGCATAAATTAAAAACCTGCCAGGAAGAAAATCGCTCCTGGTGCATATCAGCGGAACATCTGATCTGGATTGCAAAGTTATTATTAACCGGCAAATACCCCATAAAAAAAGTGGTCACCGTCACAAGATCAAATGATAAGAAGCCCCATATCATTGCCCGGCAGGGTTCACCCATCAAAGACCTTATGGGAGGGAGGGATGATAAAAGCCTTGTGACAACAGGTTATTTCAATGGCCGATCCGCTCAAACGACCTCTCATATTGGATTTTTTGAAACCACATTGAATAGTATTAAAGACAATCAAGAAGAAGAAATGTTTGGGTTTATTCGACCAGGATTTAACAAACCCACTGTTTCCAAATCATTTTTATCCTGTTTAATCCGTGAGCCTAAAGAGCTTGACTGCAATATCCACGGAGAAGAAAGAGCCTGTATTAACTGCGGGTATTGCACAAAGATTTGCCCGGTTGATCTTATGCCGAATTTTATTATGAAAGCATTATCAAGCGATGATATTGAAGATGCATTGAGCTTTGGCCTCTTAGATTGCTGTAAGTGTGGTTTATGCTCTTATACCTGCCCCTCAAAAATTGAGCTGACTAAAATCCTTACCCATGGAATGAACACGCATTACAAAGATAAAGAATAAAATATGAATCCTTTAAGAAAACTGTTTGATATCAGTGAGAAGCACTTTACAGGCTCAGGAAACCTTGCCTTGCTTGCACCTCTTTTTGATGCGACCAAAACATTTTTCTTTTTCCCATCACCTAAAAACAAACACGCACCATTTGTCAGAGATAACCTTGATCTGAAACGATATATGAGCCTTGTTATTATTTCACTTTTACCTGTCCTGCTTTTTGGTATTTATAATACTGGGGTTCAGGCTGGATTGGCCAAAGGTGAAATGTATCCCTTTATCCAGGCCTTTTTGATTGGGGCACGATATGTCGTACCCATTATTATAGTGACGTATGCTGTGGGGTTTTTTTGGGAGATCCTTTTTGCATCCATCAGAAAACATAAAATCAGTGAAGGATTACTGGTAACCGGTCTTTTATTTCCATTAACACTTCCAGCGACCATACCCTTGTGGCAGGTGGCATTAGGTATTTCCTTTGGTGTTGTTATCGGAAAAGAGGTGTTTGGCGGAACCGGGAGAAATATTTTAAATCCTGCACTGACAGGAAGGGCTTTTTTATTTTTTTCATATCCCGTTTCCATGTCAGGTGATGTCTGGATTGCAGCAAAAAACACAGTGGATGGTGTCAGCGGAGCAACAGCGCTTTCAATTATGGCACCGGAAGGTGAAACAATAACCACCGCTCTTGGTGACTCAGGATTTACACTTTCCAACTTATTTCTTGGGTTTGTTCCAGGCAGTATCGGTGAAACCTCAACCTTATGCTGCTTAATAGGCGCTATCTTCCTTATCATCACAAGAATTGCAAACTATCGAATCATCATGGGTGGAATTCTTGGATTAATTTTTACATCCATTATAGTTTATCTGATTCCTGGTGGCAGTGATTCATGGATAAATGCAGGGCCTTTATACCATCTGTGTGCCGGAGGATTCCTTTTTGGTATATCATTTATGGCCACAGATCCTGTCAGCGCTCCTGGAACAAATCCAGGACGATGGATATTTGGGTTTTTAATTGGATTTTTAACCATTATTATTCGGGTTGCCAACCCTGCATTTGTTGAAGGCGTTATGCTTGCTATTTTATTTATGAATGTTTTTGCACCATTATTGGATCATGTAGTATTAAAGCATGCTGTATCAAAAAGGATACCCAATGCCTGATAAAATATCTGATAACAAAAATAAAAATAGCAAAAAAAATGTTGTCCTTTTTGCCCTTTTGCTTTCTGTTATCTGCAGCCTGTTAATTACAGCGGCAGCTGGCGGATTAAAAGGCTTTCAAATGGCCAATATGGCGCTTGATAAAAAAATCAATATCCTTAAATCCGCTGATCTAATCAGCAAAAAAAAACCATCTAAACAAAAAATTATTGAACTGTATAATGCGCATATAAAAGAAGTCTCAGTGGATGATTCAGGAAAAATTCTTGACACGTATGTTCCCCATTCTTTGAACCTTTATTTCTTTCAGGAAAAAGGTGAGATAAAGGGATATATTCTTCCCATCATTACAAGAGGATTATGGGGAAAAATACAAGGATATCTGGCCTTTGAAACAGATGGCCAGACCGTATCAGGTTTTTCAGTTTTCAGTCATTCAGAAACACCTGGGCTTGGCGGTGAAATCGAAAGTGCCTGGTTTCAAAAAAACTTTAAAGGGAAAAAAATTCTAAATTCCCAAGATAAATTTGTTTCTGTCGGTATTGCAAAAGGACAGGTGAAAAATATCCCGCAGAATCTGCAAGATCATTATGTAGATGGCATTTCAGGCGCAACTCTGACCGGAAGATACCTGTCACAAGGCATTAAAGATACACTGGTCAGGTATGATGCTGTGTCCATTACATTCAGGCAAAAACTATTAAAGAGTCAAAATAAGACACCATAAGTAAAAAAGGGCAATTGGATGTCAGAAGAAAAAGCAAGCTATTTAGAAATCTTAACCAAAGGCATTTGGAAAGAAAATCCTGTAGCTTATCAGGTTTTAGGGATTTGCTCTGCCCTTGCTGTCACCGTTAAAATGTCTACAGCTCTTGTAATGGGAATAGCTCTGACAATCGTTACAGCCTTTTCAAGCCTGATCATATCAACACTTAGAAAACAAATTCCATCCAATATCAGAATTATTGTTGAATTAGCTGTCATTGCATCTCTTGTTATTGTCACAGATCAGATTTTAAAAGCCTTTTTTTATGATATATCCAAACAATTGTCTATTTTTGTTGGGTTGATCATTACCAATTGTATTGTTCTGGGAAGAGCTGAAGCCTTTGCCCTTGCCAACAAACCTTTGGATTCTTTTTTTGATGGAATCGGGAATGGTCTGGGTTACAGCCTTGTCCTTTTGGCTGTCGCCTTTTTAAGAGAACTTTTGGGCTCGGGCAAATTTTTTGGATTCAACATTATACCGCAATTCATCTTTGACGCTGGATACCAGAATATGGGGCTTATGGTGTTAGCACCCGGCGCTTTTTTCATCATCGGATTACTGGTTTGGCTGAAAAACAGTCTGCCTGGTATATCCAAGGAAGAAAGGTAACATCCATGGGCGATTTATTCAGTCTATTTATTAATTCTGTCTTTATCGGGAATATCCTTCTTGCCTACTTTCTGGGGATGTGCTCGTTTATTGCGGTTTCAAAAAATATTGAAACAGCCACAGGCTTAGGATTCGCTGTTATTTTTGTTTTAACATTAACCAGCCCCATTAATTGGATGATTTATCATGGATTGTTGGCACCCGGTGCACTGTCCTGGGCAGGTTTTCCTGACATTGATTTAAGTTTTTTAAAATTCATCACCTTTATTGCGGTCATTGCTGCTTTTGTCCAGGCAGTTGAAATGGTGATAGACAAATACTCTCCCTTGCTTTACGTAACATTGGGCGTATTTTTACCCTTAATTGCTGTGAATTGTGCCATCCTTGGAACTTCTTTATTTATGGTAGAAAGAAACTATACCTTTATTGAATCCATTGTTTTTGGGGCAGGCTCTGGTACCGGATGGATGCTGGCCATTGTATCCATGGCAGCTATCAGGAATAAAGTTAAATATTCTGATGTACCCAAAGGACTTCAAGGATTTGGTATTACGATGATTATAGCAGGACTTATGGCCATGACATTTATGATGTTTTCGGGGATCACACTTTAACGATGCTATACATCTCAAGCATACTGGTTTTTTCCGGTGTTATCTTAATCCTTGTTATCGTTCTTCTTTTTGTTGAAT
>JAAEKY010000411.1 GCA_024227235.1 Desulfobacteraceae bacterium
ATTGAAAAAAACCCTGCTCGGCAAACACTTTGACAGCAGCGTCCAATATCTGATGGTATTTATCCGAATTGCGTTTCATGATCGTTGCGCCGAAGCTCCTTCCTTGATCTCCACCATTATGAATGAATGTTCATTCATTTATCAACCCTCATACCGCCTGTCAAGACAAAATCATCCACAATCGACCCTATTGAGAAACGAAATATTATTCATGAACCTTTAATCATAGGATAACTGAAAAGCATCTAAGCTATCAGTATCGCCTTACTGCAAAGGGCTGCGTAATAAATGAAGGCGTATTCATTTTGATGGGAGACAAAAACCATAAAATAGTTTGAAATGCAATAATCTATTATATGGATTTGCAAATAATGTGAAAATCATGATACAGGGCTTATTTCCCCTTGGGGATTAGATTTGGCAAAGGTAACTTATACGTATCGGAAAATATGACCATTCAATTTTTCCCTTGTGTTTTTAAAAGAGATTGGCCATTACAATATGTGAATTGCCATTTATAAAACGAATGTGTATATCTTATATATATGGAGGTTTTTTTATATGGCTGAAGAGGCAATCAAATTAGGCGGAAAAAAACAGAGCA
>JAAEKY010000412.1 GCA_024227235.1 Desulfobacteraceae bacterium
ATGCCGTTCTTTATTTGGATATACCGATGGCCAGATGGGAATCAATTATGGGAACACAAAACATATTGTTCTGTACGGCAGAAATATTTTTGAAGCCATGGCATTAAAAGAAGTTAATACCCTGATGAAGGCGATGGAAAACGGTGCAAAGCTAACCTACATTGATCCCAGAGTGAGTATCACAGCTTCCAAAGCTCATCGGTACTGGATGATCAGACCGGGAACTGATCTGGCTTTGAATTATGCACTGATGCATATCATTTTAAAAGAAAGACTTTATCACGCTGAATTTGTTGCAAAGTGGGTTCATGGATTAAATGAGCTGCAAGATTTTGTTGAAAAATTCACACCTGAATGGGCTGAAAAAGAGACTGGAATCCCGGCAGATGAAATCATCAGCCTTGCAAGAGAAATGTCCAAAGACAAACCTTCTGTGATTTTTCACTATGGATACCGCGGAGCAAACCATACCAATGAAATATATATGAGGAGGTCTATTCTGATGCTGAATGCCCTAATGGGCAGTGTAGAGGCAAAAGGCGGTATATTTTTTAAAAAAGGACCTGGAGAAGTTGGTGGAAAGGCTGCCAGAAAACTAGTCAGCCAGGATTTCCCAAAAATTGATGTGCCAAGATTTGATAAAGCCGGTACTAAAGATTTTCCACTTCCTGATCCAAGCCACGGTGTTGGACAGATACTACCCTATGCAATATTAAATGAAGATCCTTATCCTATAAAGGCTTTGATCGCATATCGTCTTGACCCCCTTATGTCAATTGCCGATACAAATCAGACTAAACGCGCTTTAGAAAAGCTAGATCTGATTGTAGCTATTGATATTAATCATTCAGACATTGCATGGTATTCAGATGTAATACTGCCAGAATCCACATATCTTGAAAGAACTGATTGCATTCAACAGATGAACGGTCTTAAACCCCAGATGTTTTTGAGAAAAAAGGCGGTTGAACCTCGTTATGACACCAAGGATGGGGCAATAATTTTGAAAAAAATTGGTGAAAAGATAGGTATTGGTGATTATTTTCCATACGAAACCATGGAAGATCTGGTTGCCTGGCAGCTTGAAGGCACCGGTTTTACCATGGAGGATTTTGAAAAAAAGGGATTTGTAGCATATGGATCTGACCAGATTTTCTGGGACAGAGACAATCTTCCTTTTAAAACTCCTTCAGGAAAAATTGAGTTTAAATCATCTTTACTTGAGGATGCCGGGTTTGAATCCTTTCCCGAGTATGAAACTGTAACGCCGCCCGAAGAGGGTAAATTTCGCCTGGTAGTTGGGCGCACTGCGATACACACCCATGTGTCTACCCAGAACGTTCCCTATTTAAATGAAATTGAGAGTGAAAATTTTTTATGGATAAACACAGCCAAGGCAAATGAACTGGGAATTAAAAACAATGCTGTTGTTGAGGTTACTTCATCAGTTGGACAAGGTCAGATAAAAGCCCTTGTAACAGACATGGTACACCCTGAAGCAGTTTTCATGAACCATGGATTCGGACATGAGTCTGGTCGATCAAAAAGATCCTTTAATAAAGGACTTTCTGATTCAGTGCTCCAGGAAAACATATATGACAAAATCGGTGGAAGCCCTGCATATCACGATACTTTTGTAACGGTCAAACCCCTTTAACTTTAGTAAAATAAATTGTGTCTGATAAAAATGAGATGCTAAATCAGATTGAAAATAAGATCCAAGATCGGAGGCTTTGAATGAGTAAATATTATATATTCCAGGACATGAAAAAATGTATTGGGTGTCATGCATGTGAAATCCAGTGCAAATCCAACAAGAATCTCCCCAAAGGACCAAAACCATGCCAAATTATCCATGTTGGTCCGAAATTCATAGGCGGACTACCGAAAATGTCATTTGTTTTTATGCCCTGTTTTCATTGTGAAGACCCATGGTGTGTATCTGCCTGTCCAACAGGAGCCATGCAGAAAAGAAACAAGGACGGTATCGTCTTTATTGATAAAGATCTATGCGTTGGTTGCAAAGCATGTGTATCTGCCTGTCCCTGGGGTGCTCCCCAGTGGAATCCGGAGATCGGAAAAATTGAGAAGTGTGACTACTGCATGGATAGAGTTGATGAAGGATTAGACCCTGCCTGCGTTACAACCTGTTCAACAGGGTGTCTGAAATTCGGTAAAGTTGAAGAGATGAATCAGATTAAACGAGAGCGACATGCAGCATCAATTGCATCTTTAGAGGAAAGCAGCTTTTAGTTTATAAAGGATAAAAATATGATAAAGGTAAAAGATGTTTTAGAAGATTGTGCTGGAAATTTTCATACCATAGCACACGATCAGACTGTGGACCAGGCTCTTAAGCTGATGTCAGGTTATAATGTCTCTGCCCTTGTAGTTACAAATAAAGAGTCGTCCCAGGGAATTTTCACTGAACGGGATCTTGTTCGATGTCACATTATTTTTTCTGATAAGAACATACAGGAAATTTTTATCAAAGATGTGATGACTTCAAAATTAATAGTAGCTGAACCGGAAGATACCATTGAAGACGCCATGAAGATGATGATCAAGGCAAAGATACGTCATCTTCCGATTATTTTTCAAGGGCAGATCAAAGGGATGCTGAGCCTGGAAAACCTAGTTGAAAAGCATATTGGTGGTCTGCATCAGGAACTTCGTTATCTTAAAGATTACATTTCAGATCTTCAGGATGCTGCTAATGATTGATATCACTATTGATGATAAAAAAATTTCGGCAAAAAAAGATCAGACTATACTCCAACTGGCACAGGAAAATGGGATAAAAATTCCCCATCTATGTTTTCATGCTGCGTTGAAGCCTTCAGGATCATGTAAACTGTGCGGAGTTGAGGTGGCATCTCCTTCCGGTAAACAGGTGGTGATGCTTTCATGTATTATTAAAGCTAAAAAAAATCTTATAGTAAAGACAAATTCAGCACTTGTAAAAGCCAAACGGGAAGAAGCTTTTAATAAACTTTTACAGATGGCGCCAGAGTCATCCACCATCAGAAACCTTGCAAAGCAATTTGATGTTTCTGTAACATCGCCACCCAATGGTTGCATCAGATGCAGGCTCTGTATCCGGGTTTGCAATGAAGTTATTAAAGCAAAAGCATTGAAAATGGTGAAAACCGAAAATGGCAACATGGTCGTCCCCCAGGCAGGGCGCTGCATTGGATGTGGGACCTGTGCCAATCTTTGTCCGACCAATATTATTAAGATGGTTGATGAAGGTAGTGTAAGGACGGTTTCCATAAAAGAAGAAGTGATAGAGCAACTGCCTTTAGAGCGCTGTGAAGGATGTGGAAAAATGTTTGCGACCTCTGATTTCCAGGAATTTGTAAAAGAGAGCATCGCTACCCATCCAGATACCAAAGAGCTGCATATGCTGTGTCCTTCATGCAAAAAATCTATGTCAAATATAGTCAAAACCGAAAGAGAAAGAATGAAAAAATGACCCTTGCAACCTTAAAATCAATATTTATCGGTGTTGGTGGATCAATGGTCCTTGCCGGTTTTTGTTCAACATTTATTGCCATAGATAAAATTATTTTTATCATGCCACTGTTCATTGCCTTTAATGGGGCTATGACAGGTTACAAAATTGTGGAACTTTTGAAAAACAAAATTATGAATATGCCCCTTTTTTCTTTTGTACTTGGAATTGGTGGAGGCACGATTACTTTTGTTGCAGTAAACTTCGCAGGATCATTGATGAAAACCGTTCTTCCACTGAATATATATGATTTATTAATTTATATGGTTGTATCAGGAATCACAAGTTATCTGGGGGCAAAACTTGCTGTTAGATATTTTAATTTATAATTAATGTTTGATGTTTGAAAAGGAGAGTCAAATGAAGAAAACTTTTACTTATTTCATTATGATGACACTGGTTTTATTATTTACAGCGTCAGGATCTTTTGCCGCAGACGGAATATCGGCATCCTCGTATAAAGCAGGGGATGTTGTTGAAATCAGCGGTAAAATAGCGCCGGGTCAGGATTTGTACCTTGCCATTGCCCAGCAAAAAATGTTTGCACCCAATGACACCGATGGTGAATTTGAGACTAAAAGATTTAAAAAGGATAGTAAAAAGAAAGGGTTTTCCCTAGATACAAAAATTCCACCCCTTTATTACTTGATCACCAATGTGCCGGAAAAATTCGGTAAAGTAGATAAGAAAAAATTTGGCGGACCTTCTGTTCTTTTGAAAAAAGGACAAGGGATCTACAGCACCACCATGTTCTATTTGAAAAAGAAATTCAATGATGTGGATGCTTTGGCTCGCACAATGATGGGCCCCATCAAATCTGAGGAACAATGGAATTTTTTAAGATATGCCAATGAGAGTGGCTATGGTATTAATACCATTGTTAAAGAAAGTAACAGAACAGGGAAAGTAACTATTTTTTCAAAAACTGTCATCACTGATCAGTCCAGCGGTAATTACTGGGATAAAGGGACGTCCATAAAATTGGATAAAGCTACCGGTGCATATACTGTTTCCTTTAAGTCCTTCAGACATACCCCCCCCAATACAAAATTTGATGTGTATGCGAACAATGCAAAATTAGGTGACTATACAATAGAAAAAAATGGATTCTGGCTCTCCAAGGGTTATCGGTATATGAATCCTTTATGGATTGTTATCGGTGCTATTCTTGTGGGAACATATTTCTCCATGATCGGTGCTGCAGGAGGTATGCTCATGGCAGCTTTCCAGGTATTGGTAGTCAACACCATGGGACCTGTGGGTATCAATGCAGCAAACGTATTAAAACCCTCCAATATAGCCCTGACCCTGTTTTCTCCCCTGGGATCATTTTACCAGTTTGCAGTGGTTGAAAAACGCGTTGCATGGCCCGTTGGACTCTCCTTCGGGACAGGTATTTTTATCGGCTCCATCTGGCTTGGTAAATATGTATCTGCCGTTCTTCCCATGAAAGCTTACAAAGAGTGGCTGGCGATTCTGGTGGTTATCATGGGAGTTAAGACCCTGATGGAAATGACACCTAAGGCCATGAATAAAAGAAAAAGCATCAAGGCTATGACCCAGAAATTTAATAAAGAGGTTGCCGCTGCCAAAGCCGAAGGTCGTTCAGCACAAATGGGAAGTATTGAACCTGTAAAAACAGGTCTGACCGATTACCGGTTTAAGTTCTGGGGCGAAGAATTTACAATCAACCCATTACTTTTTGCCTTCCTGGGTATTTTTATTGGTATCGTATCCAGATCCTTTGGTATCGGTGGAGGATTCCTTTTAGTACCAGCCATGACCACCTTGGCCGGTCTTCCCATGTATGTAGCAGTTCCCATATCTTTGATCGGAACCTGTTTTTCAAGTGTTGGTTCCTTTATAGGATATCTAATGGCAGGGTACCTGCCTGATCCGACTCTTGGTATTTCCATTATTATCGGTGGGTTTGCCGGCGGTATGCTTGGAAGTCGTGCCCAGAAAATGTTCTCTGAAAAGACCTTAAAGATTGTGCTTGCAGCTACAATGTTTTTCTTGTTTTTCAGATTCTTTAAAATTGAAATCTGGATATAACTCTTATAAGGATAAATGACTCTTGAAACCCATGTGCTGATTGTCTATAATACTGAAATCAGCCACGGGTTTTTATTTTAAAGGAAACTTTATGAACTACTTTCTTGACAATATCTGGGAATATATAGAATCGTTTTTAAACTATTCTATTCTACTTCTGGACAAGACAATCTCACCCCTTGAAATTATAGGTGCCTGGTTTGTAATATTTATCCTTGCTTTTTTAGTTGTTATTTTCACAAGAATAATAGCTCTATCATATGTAACTAAAAGACATATCAACCTGGAAAAAGAATTTCGCCATTGGAAGGGTGTGCGTGATGAAGCCATGAAGCATCCAGACCTGGAAAAAGGTAAAGCTCTGGCAAAAAATATTGATCAGGCTCAATTGAACAAAGCATATTATGATTATTTTTTTGAAGGACTGTTAAAACATTTTGCTGTCAATGTTCTTCCTATCTTGCTGATGGTTGCCTATATTTCAAAAGTCTACACGCCGGAGACTCTTTTCAAACGCTTTGGAGAAAAATCGATTTTTTCCTTCTCTTTCGGATCATCGACCCAGACTGATGTAAGTTCACTTCTCTGGTTTATAATTTGCCTAATCTTTTCATTCATTCTTTATGCAACACTAAAATGGGTAATTAAAAAAAGATATGCAAAAAAAGAACCTGTTTAATGTACAGCTGTTTTTAAAATTCACCCCGGCCATTGCAGTCGCCTTGACAATCCTGATTCCCATTGATGGATTTGCAACCCAACTCCATGCAAGTTCAGAAGGAATCATTACACATCAAATGGGGCATCTTTTTTTCCTTTCTTCCATGGTTACTCTTATTTTTACTATTACAGGCAAAGGACTAAATAAACAAAAAGGATGGCGTTTGATTCAGTACTCAGCCTTCTTTTTTATCCTCTGGAATCTTGATGCCATTGCTGCCCATTTTTTTGATAACCAGATTCATGCTGTAAAAATTGAAAATATCTCTCTTTTAAAAATAAAAATTATTACCAACAACGATTCATTTATACTGGCTCTGTGTTATTATATTTTAAAGCTGGATCATTTGCTGTGCGTGCCTGCCATGTTATTTCTTTACAAAGGACTCTCAAATCTTGTTGATACTCAAAAACAGAGGATCACAGAAAAGGAGAGCTCATGATTGCTTCATTTATTCCCATTCTGACAGTAGATGTTATAGGCTCTGTAGCCATGATAATCATTGCACTTTTATCTTTATACAAGGCAAAGCTATTAAGGGAGCTTGACCCTGATAATGCAGTTTTTCTATACCTTATATGGATCAGCACTGGGTTTACAATATTTGCTGTCTCAAGATCTTTTGGTCATATTTTAAGGCAATTTTTGATTCTCACCGGTAACCCAGATGTCTGGCATACAATCAGTCCATATTCCGGGAGTGTAAATACTGCTTCTTTTATGCTTGTTGGTCTTGTCACATTGTTTTTCAATCAATCCTGGAATATAAATGAAAAAATTCTTTCCAGCAGAAAAAAACTTGAAACCACTCATGTTAAACTCATGGATTTAAATCAGACTCTTGAACTTAAAGTGATCGAGAGAACAGAGCGACTTACAAGCATTGAGCATAAGTCCCGCAGAATATTTGAACAATCTTTGGATACCATTCTGGTGACTGACAGCTCTTTTAATATGAAAGAAATCAATCCTGCCGGTGTTGACCTGACAGGTTATGACAGGGATGAAATGCTGGTTGAGCCAATGAAATTCCAGGATTTTTTTGCATCAAGCTCTGAATGGAGTCGCATAAAAAAATTAATTGAACAAAATGAATATATCCTGAATGAAGAGGCAGATTTTTTAAGACCAGACAAATCAACAATATTAGTTTTGATCACAGGTGGAGTAGATTACGGAGCTTTTGGGTGCGACAAAACCTATCATTTTATAATTAAAAATATTAATGACAGGCGTCAAATGGAACAACAAATTATCCAGGCTGACAAGCTTGCTGCTTTGGGTGAACTTTCTGCAGGTGTTGCCCATGAAATAAATAATCCTCTTGGCATTATTTTAGGGTATACCCAGCTTGTTTTAAAAGAAGAGCCAAAGCACAGGGGTGATCTTAAAATCATTGAAAAACATGTAAAAAATTGCCAGGCAGTTGTATCAGATCTTCTATCCTTTTCCAGAAAAGGTTCCACTCAAAAAACAAATATAGACATCAATACTATGGTAAAAAATGTAATTGACTTTCTATCAAATCATTCGGACTTCAGGAATGTTGACATTAATTATCACTTTAATACAGATACTTATCTCAGTATTACAGGCAATGAACAAGAAATGGGGCAAGTCATTATGAACCTTGTTATCAATGCTTGTCACGCAGTCGATGGACATGGTAATATAACTATTTCTACTGGCACTGAGAATGAGCTTATATCGATTACAATTGAAGATAATGGTAAAGGTATTGAGAAAAAAGACCTTTCAAAAATATTTGACCCGTTTTTCACAACTAAGCCAGTTGGGCAGGGAACAGGGCTTGGTCTTTCAGTTGGCTATGGTATTGTAAAACGTCATGGTGGTGATATTGTGGTAAAAAGCCAACCTGGCAAAGGCACAGTTTTTATTATAACTTTACCAAAAGTTTTACCAAAAACGCTATCATAGTAAAATAAATAACAGGAATCAAAAATGCAGTATAAGATCTTGACAGTTGATGATGAAAAAGACATGACCATGTTGCTTCAGCGTACTCTTGAGCCTGAAATCAATTGTAAGGTATCTGTTGCATTTTCTGCAAAAATGGCAATGAATATTTTGTCCCATGATAATTTTGACCTTGTTATCTGTGATATCAGAATGCCCGGCATGGATGGGTTTGAACTTTTAGATCATATCATACAATCCTATCCGGATCTCACAATTGTCATGCTCACCGCCTTTGGAAATATTGATATGGCTGTCAAGGCTATCAAAAAAGGTGCTTATGACTTTATTGCCAAACCATTTGATCAAAGCGAGATTATTTTTAAAATTAATAAGGCTCTTGAACGCAGCAGATTGTTGACAGAAAATAAAAGACTGCTCAACGAAAAAAATGATTTTGCACCTCAACTTATTGGGACAAGTGAGCCAATGGCTCAGGTATTTGAAAAAATAAAACTTATCGCATCAAGTGATGTGTCAGTTCTTATCCTTGGAGAATCTGGAACAGGCAAAGACATGACAGCAAGAACCATCCACTCTCTGAGCCATAGGCAAAGTCAGTCTTTTATATCAGTAAACTGCCCCACCATACCTGAGCAGATTCTTGAAAGTGAATTGTTTGGATACAAAAAAGGTGCATTTACCAATGCTGCTGGAGATAAAAAAGGTCTTTTCCAGGAAGCTGACAAAGGCACACTGTTTCTGGATGAAATAGGTGATATTGGTACCGCTGTTCAAACAAAACTGCTCCGGGCAATTCAGGAAAAAGAGATAAAACCATTGGGAGATACAAAAACCCGGAAAATCGATGTCAGAATCATAGCTTCAACCAACAGAAACCTTACAAAAAAGATTGCTGCCAAAGAATTCAGGCAAGATTTTTTTTACAGACTCAGCGTTATCACAATTGAGTTACCTCCCCTCAGAGACCGGATTACAGATATACCTGCTCTTACAGAACACCTTGTTGCAAAAAATTGTAAACAGCTGAATCGGGGTCCCAAAACAATTTCTTCTTCAGTAATAGATCTTTTAATGGAACAGGCGTGGCCGGGGAATATAAGAGAACTTGAAAATGTTTTGATTCAGGGTATTCTTTACTCCAAAGGAACCACTATTAACATAGCAGATATCCCAATAAAAAAATCAACAATAGATATATCTGATGCTTCCTCCCAAAGGAAAACAAAGCTTTACCAGTTATCTTATAAAGAAGCCAAAGAAAAAACTCTGAATGAATTCAACCATGATTATGTTGGAGCGATGCTTTCCCTAACTCAGGGGAATATAACTAAGGCTGCAAAACAATGTAATTTAGACCGCCAGGGACTGCAACAGATAATGAAACGGTTCTCCATAGACCCTGATAAATTTCGATAACAAATTAATCCTGCCAAACTTGTATATCAATATGCAAGACTTTTCTATTGACTATTACGATACGAACAAAGTAAAATTACGAGTCAAACCAAAAGGGACTTTTTATATATGATCGGAATTTGCATATGAAAAAGAATGTTTTACTTCTCCTGTTATTATTATCTTCGCTATCCTTTACACTGTTTACTCCTGGGCTTGCTCAGGATCAAGCCAAATCAGTTCATATTATTCCGATTTCCGGCAAAGTAGGTCCTGCCATGTCATCTTTTGTAAAACGAGCTGTTGCCAAGGCAAAAAAAGAAAAAGCAAAAACAATTATCTTTGAAATTGATACCTTTGGTGGACGGGTGGATTCAGCTCTTGATATTGTAGAAACTCTGCTTACTATTGACAAAGAAATATCCATCTCATATGTCAAAACCAAAGCCATCTCAGCAGGTGCCCTTATTGCACTTGCCTCGGGTGAATTATACATGAAAAAAGGAACCACCATTGGAGACTGTGCTCCTATTACTTATTCAAAAGAAGGAGTTCAGGAAATGGGAGAAAAATTTCAATCTCCCTTAAGA
>JAAEKY010000413.1 GCA_024227235.1 Desulfobacteraceae bacterium
AACCTGGTTCTAGTGAACCCACCCACGTGAAAAATTCATGTGAAACCTTGTTGTTAGAATTAATGGTGGTTTTGGCCAATGAAGAAACAACTACTCCAGCAGAGAATTGTGCCATGGCAACAGTTTGCGGGGCACAAATGTGGGCTTGTCCTCCAGCCAGGGGGCCCAGGTTTTGGCCTTTGACACCTGAAAACGGGATATTAAATCAGCTATAACATTATGCCTTCCTGGTACATGCAGGGCACTAAATTGTACATTGTTAAGCATGGCCAAAACCTCCATTTTCCTGACCATAGACATCAATACAAGGTCACGTGATGTCTTTGACCTTTATACATAAACAATGGACAAGTTGTCCACTAAAAATACTATCTTAGTATTTTTTAAATGTTATATCCAAAGTCAAAAGGAGACGTAAATTTGCGTCAATTCCTTAACGGCAATTGATTTGGGGATCCAATGGGGGGAAAATTTACCCATAAACCAATAACACGCAAAAATGGAGGCAAAGCCCTTGCCGACGCATCGCAAAAAAGACGCCAATTTATGTCCACTTTCCAATCTACAGGTGGTAGAATAGGAGTGCTGTTAAAATGGCACA
>JAAEKY010000414.1 GCA_024227235.1 Desulfobacteraceae bacterium
GATGGTAAATTTTTCTGATCTCCTCTACCCGCATTCCCATAGATCAGCCTTGCGGCCAACTGTCCTTCTTTGAAGGAGGAATATGAGCTTACCAGGTTCCACTTTCAATACACGATGGGTTAGCGTCTGTTTGTCCGCCGGAGGAATCATAGATTACGTAGAGCGACTGACGAACACTCTATCCATACCTCTTGCCTTTTGGCCCAGGCCTGTCAGCATCTTTGGCCTGTCGAAAATAACGACGTTTAATAACAGTTCACATATGTTACGCATACCACCATTCCTAGCTCCCATCCAAATTGATGCTTCCAGAGTTGAGGTCATCTCACGATTCTCTTTCCAGGCCTGAAGGCCAAGGGTTTCATTGTTAATCGAGATTCGCACAAAACCATTGCTGGTAATGCACGTCGAAATAGAAAACTGCTGGTAACACAGCAGGTTAGATCAAGGTCTAACAATATTAAAAGTGACTTCTTGTCACAGCTTCAGCATTTCATTTGTTTGAATTAAGCAAGGTGTCCCCTGATCTTAGTCTTAGGTTGTTGCACCTGTTGATAAGCCATTTAAAAAATTATCCAGGCTATTGAAACCAGCCGGGAACATTTATCTCGGCCGGTTTCATCCCAGTCACAATTATCCGGGGATAGCCGAATCAGGGCGTACAGGCCACCAGACCAAACTCTTCGGCCAAACGGGTCAAAGAGGTTTGTGTAATCTCCACCTGCTGCAGGAAGTGATACAGATCCGCGCCGTCAATATCGTCATCAGTGTCCAGATCATACAACACCTCGGTATAGATCTTCATCTTTTTTGCATAGGAGTTAATCTGTGTCAGTTTTGAATTGGCCGCCACCATCACGGTGTATGGCTCCAGACGGATCTCAGGCGGTGTAAATTCAAAACTGCCGCTTTCACCCGTCAACACAGCCCCTTTCGTCATCAGCCAGGAATAACCGACATCTTGATTCAATGGATCATAGGCAAAAATATCAATCTTGGATGTACACGGCTCCGGTATATATCTGGAAAAAGAGAAGGATTTGATTTCCGGCATGACGGTTGTCGGGCCAACCAGTTCGATGTTATCCACGAACCAGCCATGGCTTTCGGAAGCCTGGCCATACTGGTTCCGATCTGCTTGATGTAAAAAACAAATGCTGAACAATTTTCCTGCGTATGCCGACAAATCGGAATATTTTTTGATCCACCCATCTATCATTTCTGAACCACCTTGGGTAGCGACGGTTTCCCATCCAGACCACGTTGCTGTATCCGGGTTCCAGTAGGTTACCTGAACAGTGCCGGAATCATAAGAGGAATAGGACACCCACTCCATGAAACTCAAATACACTATGGGAAGGGAAGTCTGGGTCAAATCAATGGTGGCGCTGATCAAACGCGAGTCGGTATATCCAGGATAGTTGCCGTTCAAAACCGTTCCTGCGCAGGATGTCCCGTTAAAACACCTGCCAGGACCAGTGGTGGGCAAGCCAACCTGCCAGACCCCCCGGTCTGCTGACCAGTCCATCCACCCCATCTCAAAATCGCCGCTGAACTCCTGAACTTTATTGATAATTTTAATCTGGTCGATATACCATCCGGAAGACTCCGACGCTTGGTTATACTGGTTTCTCCCGGCTGTATGCAAAAAAGCGAAGCGTACTGTTTTTCCGGCATATGCCGAAAGCCAAACATCTTTAACTGACCACCCGCCTGCGGTGCTCGCCACAGATCTTCCCACACTTTCCCATGCTCCCCAAGTGCTGTTTGTCGAATCGTACACAGAAACCTGCACTTGGCCGCTGTCATAAGACGAATAACTGAACCAGTTCCAGAACTGAAGATAAGGCTCGGTTTTTCCATCACTTTCCGGAAGTTTTACGGTGGCGCTGATCAGGCGCGAATCGGTATGACCGGGATAATTGCCGTTTAGAACAGTTCCGGCACAAAAATCACCTTCATGACATTCGCCAGGGCCGCCGGTAGGGGTTCCAATCTGCCACACGCCCCTGTCGGCTGACCACTGTTCCTGGCCGGATTCAAAGTCTCCTGTAAATGAGGGTGTCCACAACTGAATAGTGATATTATCAATATACCAACCGGTTGATTCTGATGCCTGGTTGTATTGATTCCTGTCCACATAATGAAAAAACGCAATACGAATGGTTTTACCGGCATAGTCGGTGAGATCAACATCCTTCAGATTCCAGCCGCCTGAAGTGCTGGAAACGCTTGTCCCAATGCCTTCCCAGTCAGTCCAGATTCCGTTGCCTTCATCCAGTAGCGACACCTGGACCTGGCCGTAATCATAAGTCGAATAACTGAACCAGTTCCAAAACCGAAGGTGAAGCTCCTGATCACCAAATACTGGATTAAGCTTTACCGCAGCACTGATCAGCCGAGAATCAGCATGGCCTGGATAATTTCCTTCCAGAACCGTTCCAGCACAGTTTACTCCATCATAGCATGCACCCGGGCCGCTGGTGGGAGTCCCGATCTGCCACACGCCCCTGTCAGCTGACCAATGACCCTGGCCGGATTCAAAATCTCCAGTAAACGTGGGTGTGATAAGCTCAAATGAAACATCATCAATATACCAGCCATAGGATTCAGAGGCCTGGTTGTATTGATTCCGGTCTGCATAATGATAAAATGCAATGCGAACCGTATTGCCTGCATAATAGGTCAAGTCAATATCTTTAAGGGTCCAGCCCCCCGAAGCACTGGGGAGACTGATACCGTTGTTTTCCCAATCCCCCCAGGTACCACTTGATTCATCCAGTACCGATACCTGGACCTGTCCGTAATCATAGGTGGAATAGCTGAACCAGTGCCAGAACCGAAGATGGATCTCTTCATCGTCAGATACCTCGGGAAGTTCAAGTCCCTGATCCCAGGGGGAAAAATAAGGCAGGATCAGCCGACTGTCCGTATGCCCGGGATAGGTTCCCGAAAGCGCAGTCGCGGCGCATTTTGATTCATCCGGTGAGCCGACCGGTCCTGAAGCAGGATATCCCACTTCCCATACTCCGTAATCGGTTGACCATCCGGATGACCCGTTAAAATTTTCCTCATAGATCACCTGGTCGGCTGCATATGCCGAAAAGGAGATCAAACAAAACATCAGTCCAAGTAGGAACCTGTTTTTTGAGATCTGCATTTTCATCTTTCGCTCCTTAGATTGTTTTAGATTTGAATTCTTTCGTGTTTAAAAAAGGCACAACTCATGCCGGAATCCGTAGTGATCAAACTTCTTAACCCATAGGATTTAATTACTTTTTGTGAACTTTATTTCTCAGAAAAATTCGTTCGATTTTGAGCATAAAATTTCACATTTGGGTAAAGCATTGTCCATTTACAAAAATCACCTGATAAAAGCAGCAGAGCGTCTGAATATTTGGAATACGTGCATAGATTGATAGATCATTTAGAACTAAAAATTTAGTATCATGTGAAAGTTTGAAAGTAAAGAAGCAATTCAAAATTAACTGGATAAGTGAGACTTATATCATGATCAGTAAAACCGGGGCATGTTACTGTTTTGTGTTTCTAATCAAAAAATAGATGTCCCCGGAATTTCAAACTGCAGAGTTTTCTCTTTTCATAATCTATTTTCTGTTAACGTTTAAAGTAAAAAGAACTTTGAACATCTTCGGCTTGCCGCCGGGTAGCCGGGGGCTGTTGCCAGCCCCAAGCTCCCTAAGAACCGGACACGAGACTTTCACCTCATCCGGCTCAAGCATTGGTAAGGCATCTTGCGACACCCGGTAGTTTTAAATCAAACTGCCTTCACGATACGCGGTTGTATACGGGGTACTTTCTCAAGCCCGCACGGCCGTCAGCAACATTGCTGCTACTATCATCCACACCAGTACGGTTATTCCGTTCAATTCGTTTCACGTGATTCAACACCATGCTGGAAGTCTGCACACTTTTGTGGCCGGGCAAATTTTGAACCCATATCTGATCCATTACAGATCAGCCTTCGCTTTCTCCAGCAATCCTCTACCCGCATCCCCATAGGCAGGCCTTACGACTGGCTGTCCTCCTTTCGAAGGAGGAATACGGGCTTACCAAGTTCCACTTTTAACACCCAATGGGTTAGCGTCTGTCTATCCGCCGGAGGAATCATTGATTACGTGAAGCAACACCGGATCACTTCAACCTTACCCCTTACCGTTTTGGTCCAGGCCTATCAGCATCTTTGGCCTGTTTAACATAACGACGTTTATTAACAGTTCACATATGTTACGCATACCATCGTTCCTAGCTCCCATCCAGGTTGATGCTCCCAGAGTTAAGATCCTCTCATGATTCTCTCTCCTGGCATTATGCCAAGGGCTTCATTGTCATCCGGGCTTCACACAAAACCGTTACCGGTAATGCATGCCGAAATAGAAAACTGCTGGTAATACAGCAGGTTGGGTCAAAATCCAACAGTATTAAAAGCGACTTAACTTGTCGCAACCGGTGCATGTTGATTGTTGGAAAATAGGTATGCTGTCCCCGGAATTCCGAATTCCACATCCGGTTTGTCCGTAGTATCCTTTTAGTTGTCCGATCTTTTATATATATGGGGATTTCTAAACAGTTTATTTGACACCGAACTGATAAAAATAGTCGGGTTCAACTGATCGGTTCATTTGGCTTGTTGGAAGATGGTATTTTATCTGCAGTATTCCAATCAAATGACAAGTAATTGCTAATAGAGAAAAAATTCAAGTTGATATTCTATTCGTGCGATATGATTGTTTTTTATATTTTCTCAATTAGTTCCCCTTCAATCTTAAAAAACGAATACAATTCGAACCAGGCCCTGGCTTTGACTTTTTTCTCACTGGAGAACTCAGAAATCCAGAATGAATCTCTATCCAAGTACTGAGCGTATGCAAGTGCAATTATTTGTTTTTCAGGATCTTGCGTATATTTTGCTTCAAAGGCATATGCCCATGCAAACATAGGTTGTATTGTCTGGTACTGCTTTGACCATTCCATAGCTTGTTCAATATATCGTTTTTCTCCAGTATCTAAATACATCCATTCCATAAGTTCAACTATTTGATACCAAGGAAAGAAAAAACGTTTTTCTTTTAAGGGGATGTTATAAAATGCTTTGTTAAACAAATCCAGCGATTCATCATATTTTTTGTTCAAACCTTTCAAAACAGCATGGGAAAGAAGCTGATCAAAATCATCAGAAACAACATCAAGATTTAGTATGTTTTTAAGTACATGGCTGTTCTCAGATTTTATAGCGGAAAATGTAAGGTATGGTATCATTTCACCATATACAAAGGGGGTCACCATGATTAAAGAGTATTTTTTAAATGCTTGATAGGATTTTTTGTATTTTTTCTGTTTTAAATACATGTATGCTTCAACCATGTATTGATATTTTTTAAATTGAAATGTCTCTTTTGAGAGCTTTTTAGCTTCTTTCCAGCTTAACAACGGTCCATAATCACCTGTAGATGCAGTTGGGAGTATTACAGTCATATTTTTTTGTTCCTCTTTCACATGAGATAAAGAATTCATTTCTAACTCTCCCATGGCTTTTGCAAAAGAAATATTTGGAACTCTGTCTGTTAATAACACCATACCAAAATCCAGTGGAAAAAAGTTTGACTGATTTGTTAATTTCCTTTTATCCTTTATCCATTTGATCAGCTCATCATCTGATGTGTTGTTGATGCGATGTCCAATAAATGATGAGGTCCAAATCTCGGGTGCTGAGAATCGCCCGATCAGACTATCGAATAATGGCCAGGCGTTATCTGATAAACCTTGAATATGAAGTAGGCTCATGTATTCTTGATACCGGTACTCATTATTATATCTCTTAGCCGCCCTCATGGCATATCGGGAAGCAGTTATAAAATCTTTAGCCATCAAACTTAAACGGATCTGGGAACTAAGAGATGCACCACTACCGGTACTTAAATCTGCACTTATTTCATAAAAAATCCGGGCCATATCATATTCACCCTGCCAGAAAAACAGACTACCTGCATCATAGGATTCGTTTGAAAGTTGAACAGTATTTGTTTTGGGGTTTTCCTGAGTAAACGGTGGATATTTAATAAATAAGTCTTTCGCAGCTTTATATTTACCTTGCTTTACAAAACCGTCTCCTAAAAGATGATAGTTTTCCCAAAAATCCGGATTTTCTTTTATACCGTTTTCATATATTTTATTAGCCTTATCGATCCGTTTCATTTTTTTAAAAATAGCAGCTTTTTTTAACCCCCAGGTAGGAACACCCTTAAATCTGTTTTCATTGTCGAGTAGGTCTTCAACATCGGATTTTGATTTTTTCAGCATTCCTTTCACAATTTTTTCGTAGCTTTTAATATTTGTATGAATATATTTCATTTTTTCTTTTGGATCGAACCACAAATGAACCTGACGAACGCGTTGACAGAATAAAAATTCTCCTCGGCTATATTTATATATTTGGTCAGCTGGAAAGTTTTTACCTGTCAAATCCACACGGAGTTTTGGATTCCTTTTTACATAATATTTCAGTAGTTGTTCTGCAAAACACGATACCATCTCTTTGTCATGTTGACCATACCAGAACCAGCCCATTAGTGAATTATCAATAATTTTTTTTACCAAATCTTTTTTTTCTCGAGCAGTCCAGTTTTTGGATTGTTTATAAATAGAATTTAACACTTCCATTTTATTAATATGAAAAGCCGGATGGCCTTGAAATATGCTTAAATATGAATTTACCAGATGAAGCGCTTTCTTAGGACTTCTCTGGATATGAAGATAAAAAATGACTGATTTTAATAAATTAGATTCTCCAATGGCCTTCATCAGCAGCAGATAATCATAATCATTGGGTGCTGCAACGGAATGATTTGAAGAAAAAATATCATTTTCAGATTGAAGTACCTTTGAAATATGATCCGCAAAAAGCATTTCAAAATTCAAGCGTTTGTCTTCAAAATCTCCAACTGTTATTGAGGATTTTAGTAACGTTTCCATGGTGACGCCGTCTATGGGGTAATCGTTATCCAATACAGTCTTTAACTCGATATTACTTTGCAGAGACCAAGAATCATGGTCTATTAGTTTCTGCCTTACCAGATAGTGCCATTCCTTATCGATTGAACCCAGAAGGGCCTTGATTTTTGATTTTATATCTGTTCCATCTAAATCGAATTTGATGTGATAGTATTCAAGTTGCGCCATCAATTTTTTAAGAGGAGAACCTATCTGTCGGATATAGTCCTGCTGTTTTGAAAGATTGGTATTCATGTGCTCCTGAAAAGCCTTTTCTTCTGGGAATACTGCTTCTCCTAATGTATTCAACGCTTTTGGTCGTCTATCAAGGTAAAGATACGCTCTGGATAATAAAAGTTTATAATCTGGAGATGTTTTATTGATTTTCCATAAATATGTCATCGAGCGGATAAAAAAATCATTTTGTGTTTCAAGGGTGCAGAAAGTGGGAACAAGTAGGCCCATCAATTGCATTTTATAAGCATTTATAAGAGCAGAATCATTCTTTTCTTTTACAAGGTCTATTGGTTTTAACGGCAGAGTATCAGTAGCCATATATGGTAAAATCAATTCAGCCTCTGAATTCTTTACAGGAGGAAATCCTAAGAAATCAATAACCTGGCTCAGATTTGAAAGAAAAGCATCAAACGGAAGCCTTTTAAGGTCAATAGGTAGAGCTTTCCAGGATTTTTCCCTTGATTGGGATTCATTTGGGAATGAATTGTATTTTTGATCGATTATTGAAAATTTAAATTTATGTTTTTTCTCCTTTTTATCCAAAGTATAACCTGAGAAACACCATATAATATGCTTAACACCTAATTTTGAGGCCAAATCATAAACCTCTTTTTCGTTATAAATTCTAGCCGTATTTCCCAGCACCCTATAAATAAGATGAACAGGTGCAATAGTCATGTTTGTTTGTTTTTCCATTTCATGCATCAATCGATAGGACATCAGTTTTCTGGATGTCAGATCAATTGCATTTTTTATGTTTTGAAAAGGAACTAAAAGAACATCGTATTTTTTTTTATTGAGAAGTATCCTATAGAGTTGCTTTTCCGACTCTATCCAATCTGATGTTGGTGGTCTAAACGTTTCAAGCAGGTCTGTTAGATTATCTTGTAAGCTAAATTGTTTCTTTATATCATTCAATCCTTTAATATTGTCTTTACTGGCAGCAGCATTTGTAAGAAAAATCATTAGAATCATGATTAGCGTCAAACAAATTCGAGCACAAGAATCTTTAAGAAATTTCATTTTATCTCCTAGTATAAGTTTAGAAGTTTATTAATTGAAGAATCAAAATCTTCACTATAGCATAGAAAGAAATGATAAATATAATGAGGGCTTGCTTATTTTTAAAAAACTGTTCAAATCAGATAATACGCCCTAATTTTGCAGTAAAATTATTTTGGTTGATTTTTTAATATTTAGCTCACCGGCCCGCGTGTGTCCGGTCATGGAACGGTTTGAGCTCAGGGGCCGCCGACCGCAGGGAGGGGACTGGGTTCCACTAAACTTAATTGACGGTAACACAGTTTCAAGGTTACCACATATTTCAGAAAAGCCGCCCCCAGCGGTCCCTTGTAGCGATGGTTATATTTTCATCTTACCCCTATTACGATTGCTAATATGAAGCATACGATAAAGGTTATGCCCCAAAAACAAATCATTATCTTGTATAATTTAGGGTGTTCTGATTTCTTTATGCTTTGACCTTTTGTCCAAACTTTTTGGGTTATTATTGAATCAAAAAAAGCAGTTAAGGATAATAAAGAAAAAGCACTGAGTCCTAATTGTTTTGGTAGATTTTGGGTTGACTCGTTTGTTGTATCGATAAAAAAGGTAATTAACAAAAGAAATAAGCTTATGACGATGCCCACCCATTTCACGTATTTTATTGCTTTAGTTTTGCTATGCATCCTTACTTTTAATTATCAATGCGTCTCTGTTAAAATTTGTTTATGAAATATAACGAGTCTGTAGAAAAAGTCCCAACTCGATTTTTAGCTGTGTTTTGGTTAAAAAATCCATCAAAAATGGCCTTTGAGATTAAATACCAATTAACTTAATATCAGAAAAAACCATGAAACCCATTCTCCGAGCCAAATGCCTGCCAATTCCATGTTAGGCGAGACTTATTCTACAGCCTCAACATAAAAATCTGCGGTGTAGTCCGTAGCATTTTTTTTGTTAAGATATAATATCTTTTAAATTTGTTCTTGGGATGTTTAATTCTTTTTGCACAGCAAGTTCA
>JAAEKY010000415.1 GCA_024227235.1 Desulfobacteraceae bacterium
CATCGATATTGAGGTGATCAGGGCACAGCCGGATAAAATTTTTAATAAATCTGTATTAAGCTGTGTATCACAGTGGAAGTTTAAACCCGGAACTGTAGAGGGCATCCCGGTTGCCACAAGAGCCAGAACCACGATTCACTTCAAACTGGAGGATTAATGAAACAACTCTTTTCCCATGGCATAATCCTTCTCAGTCTGCTTTTTTTTATCCAACCGGTTCACGCAGAAAAGCCCCAGGATATCCCCTTACCCCTGGCTGCCGGTATCTGCGTCAACAAGGCCCAACTCCTGTTCCAGGCCAATAAGATTGAAACTGCTATTAACACCCTGGAAACGTTTACATCCCAAAGAAAAGGCAAAACTGCCAAAGATATAAAAGAAAAGGGATATGACCACTACTATATCCATTTTATTCTGGGCAATTACTACTTGATACAGTCCCAAAAAGATACCCGCTTAAATGCCCGAAAAAACGCCATGCAATGCTATAAAAAAAGTGTAACATCATTCCCATCCTTTTCACCGGCCTGGCTGAACCTTGCCAAATGCTATTATGAAACAGATCAGTTTTCAAAAGCTGCCTTTGCTTTTGAAAAAGGATACGACCACAGCAAGATAAAAAAAGCCATCCACCTGTATTATGCATCTGTCTGCTATTTCCAGGCCCGGGACAGTGAAAAAGCCCTGGCCGAATTTAAACGCATGATAATAGCCCACCCAGACAAGATCACCCTGGAAAGAAAAGAGATTCTGGTCAATATTTTATTTTCCCTTGATCAAAATACACAGGCCCTGCCCTATATTGAAGAGCTGGCCTCAAAAAGCCGCCCTGAAAAACAAAAAAAATGGCAGGAAATTCTCCTTCAGCAATATCTATTTCTTAGTCTGGATAAAAAAGCCCTTGCTTATGCTGAACACTTAGCACAGACAGACCCTCTGGATCCCAAATGGTGGAAAGGTTTAAGCCATATTTATTTAAAATCAGGCAACCTTAAAAAAGGATTATCAGCCCTGATCATATATGGATACCTCACCCCCATGACCCAACAAGAAATTTTGCTTGCAGCGGATCTATATCTTTCGCTGGATATCCCAAAAAAAGCCGCAGGTTTTTATGAAACAGCTCTCCAACAAATTCAGAATCCTGATACATTAAAAAAACTGATCCAGGCCTCTATCATGGCCCATGATCATGACAATGCCCTGAAATGGATCAATAAAGCCCAGACTGTTTCAAAAGATATACAACTTGAACAATTGAAAAATTATATACTTCATATTCAAAAATTTTATGCGGGTGTATCGTATACTGGTAAAAGTTTGCCGTCTGGATTATCTGAAAATATAAAAAAAGGCCAAGATTGATAAGGATAATTATTTGAAAAACTGACAACCCATATTCTCTATTTAGTGAATAATTAATAAGCATAGAATAACACATATACAGGTACTATTGAGATTTGGTTTCGTCAGAGAAGATCGTTTTTTGCGAGAATTTTAATTTAAAAAATTGTTGACAGATAGTTTTCTTAAAGATAAATAACTGGAAACTTCAGATCGAAATCTGAATATAACATCACAAAGAAAATTATAAATCACTTTAAGCCACGAAGGTTAAAAAAGACAAAAATCTTGTCCTTGTACCTTTGTGGTTTTTTTATTTTAGGAGATTAAAAATGAATTTTAAAACGGTTAAATTGGTTGGGGCTGCCATTGCAATGGTCTGTTTTTCATATGGTGTGTCCTTAGGTCACTTTGGAATGCTTATTCCTTCCGACAACATGGTGATGCAAGACGAAAAAAGAAAAATTGACCTTGATCTTTCATTTTCCCACCCCTTTGAAATAATTGGAATGGAGCTTGTAAAGCCACAGGCTTTTTTTGTTGTCAAGGATGGAAAAAAACAAGATCTTCTCTCAACGCTTCAAGAATTCAAGGTTATGAACTACCTGTCCTGGAAATCAGAGTATCAGATTAAAAGACCAGGAGCTTACACCTTTTGCATGGAACCTAAACCTTATTGGGAGCCCACTGAAGATTGCTTTATTATACATTATACCAAAACAGTGGTCGCAGCTTTTGGTGATGATGAAGGATGGGACAGTGAACTGGGATTGAAAACCGAGATTGTCCCGTTGTCCAAACCCTTTGGCCTTTATGCAGGCAATGTTTTTCAGGGGATTGTAAAGCTTAACGGTAAGCCTGTTCCCTATGCTGAAGTTGAAGTCGAGTATTATAACAAAGATAAAAAAGCGACGGCCCCGACCGACTATATGGTTACACAGACCGTAAAGGCCGACCAGAACGGTGTTTTTACATATGCAGCCCCTGTTGCAGGCTGGTGGGGTTTTGCAGCATTAAATACGTCGGATCAAAAACTTGTTCACAAAGGGGAAAAAAAAGATATAGAGCTTGGAGCTGTATTGTGGGTTATGTTTGAAGCCTGGCATGAAAAAGAATAAAATATGCATATTTAAGGCATAAAACCTGAAGATCAAAAAGCTTTTTATATACTTGATGTTATCTTTTTAATTTTTTCCTGCATCCCGGGCAATGGCTCATAAGGTAATTATTTTGCCTGGGTCGCGGAATGAATGATCTGTACTGAAAGCAGTTTCAGATCAGAATGAAAATTCAAAAAAGTAACCAATATTAGAATATAAATACTTAAAATTTAATTTTCATAAAGGGAAAAAATGAAGTTACTTAATAGAATATTGATTCTCTGCATGTTTTTTGCGTGCATACAGCCCGCTTTTGCAGATGATGCGAATAAACGGCTTGAACAAAAAATTGAACCAGAAAAAAATAAAGGGGTTACTGAACAGATTACCAATAGAATAACCTTGTCCGGAGCCGTGGAACTGGATTATTCATATGCGGATGATAAAGATACTTCTGATAATACAATTAACGGATCGACATCAGATCTTGATATCGGTACTGTTGAACTTGGGATTGAAGCTGCCTTACATAAATATGTTACAGCAACACTCTTACTAAAAGGAGAGGCTTTGGATTCCGATGCAAACGTTTTCTGGGATGAGGCCTTTTTTGAAATCAAAAAAGAGGACGTCCCTCTTTACCTTGTAGGGGGTAAACGGGCTCAACCCTTTGGTGTTTTTGAAAGTTTATTCATCAATGACCCGGTCACTTGTGAGCTTTATGAAATTAACGATACAGGAATTACCATCGGGTTTGCCAATGAAACTCTTTTAGGTTTTGATCTTTCTTTCACTCTGTACAAAGGCGAAACATTAATTACAAAAGTTAATGATTCAGGCTATGGCTGGTCCCGGGACAATACCGCAGGTTATACTGTCTCAGATGCTGTGAATTCTTTCATCATAAGCAGCAGTATTGAACCTGTGGAGGGCTTTGCCTTATCAATATATTTTAATTCAGAGCCAGGTGATACAGATCGAAACACTACCCTGGGTGGAGCGGTTCATTTTGAAGTGGCAAACTTGATTTTGGACGGTGAATATATCCAAGCTATAAAAAGAGAACTGCATGTAACTGATAACCAAGAATACAATGAAAAAGCATGGACTGTCTCTTTGGGGTATCAAATTGTTGATCCTCTTATGGTTGCAGGGAGATATGAATCATTTGATGCAGATAATGAAACAGCAGGAAACCTGGAAAACCGATATAGTGTTGGCGCAACTTATACACTTCTTGAGATGGATTCCTTTGTTTGCAGCCTTATGGGTGAATATAGAAAATCATCTTTTGAGACCACCGCCAGCAGCAGTAATGATGAGGAGAATGATGAATTCTTCGCCAGGATTGCCATTGAGTTTTAGCCCTAATTCTGAACATTGTATGATTTGCAGGCTTGATTGGAAAATAGACAGACCAAGTCCGCTGATGCTTTTACCACAAAATAGCGGCGGACTTGAAAAGGCCTAATATAAGGGTTTTAAACTTTAGCCAGACACAACTTCTCGCGGTGTATGAGAGTTTCACTCATAAAACAGATAAACAACCTGAAAATATAAAAAATAATCAAGCGGTTAAGCGCCCCTTTTTTTTATAGTATTTCAACCGAATGGTTAAATTCACTTGATAAGCCTTTTCAAAGAAAGCTTCACATCTGACTAGTAAAATACCAACTTGATATCACAAATTGTGACCTCAAATACGGTTATGTTCAAGAGGGCACAGAAAAAGGTAGGCCAGCCCTTTGCTATTTTTTTTACGGTAAAAGCAACAAATGGTGTAAAAATACCTGATGTGAGGATTTTAAGTTGCCTGAATTTGTAATATGATCAAAATGAGTACCTATAGCTGACATAAAAACCAATACCAGGTTTTGGAAATCCTCTTTTTTCATAATAATCATGATCCAGAAGGTTTTCGATATTTACCATAAATTTGTGGTGATCCATAAATTTGAGGCTGGTTGAAAAATCAACAACTGTAAAACTTGGATATTCCACTTCTGGATATCCTGTGGTGTTCCAGTCATTGTCCTTCATAGGCCCCTGATAGCGGGCATTGAGTTTTGCCTCAATCATACCATCATCATAACCAATGCCGTAATTGATGGTATGGCTGGCAACATTTTTAATATCTTTCATGGTTTTATCTGTCTGTTCTTCTTCAGCATTAAATATTCTAGTGCCGTTAATAAAGATAGTAAGGGAACGGTTCCAATTCAAAGGTGCGCCAAAATCAAAGGACAACATATATTCCAGGCCGTGTATTTCAGCCCCCAGGCTGTTTTTGTAAGTTCTGGTAGTAGAACTTGTATTTTCAGTAATAATCTTATCATCTACATCAGTATGGAAATAGGTGATATCTGAACTAAATCCTGCCTGTGACCGGTTAAACCCAACACCTGCATCCCATGTAATAGAGGATTCAGGATCCAGATCTGGGTTTCCAGTTGTGGTGGTTCCCCAGGAGGTAATGCTTGCTGCAAGTTGAGCAGCAGTTGGGGGGACGAAGGCTTTCCCTACAGTGGTATGCAGTCTCAGCCCCCGGTCAAACAGATAATTTAGTCCGGCTCTTGGGCTGAATGTATCAAAAGATTCGGTCTTGGGCGTAAATGTGGTTAAATACGGTGTGACTTCTGTAGATACGTCAAATGTATCATAGCGGCATCCAAGCGAGGCTGTCAGACGTTTATCCATAAAACGCCAGATCGTCTCTATATAACCTGCAATATTATCACGGTTTTCATCAGGAGAATACGGGGCAATCCTTGAACCGGTGGTGTTATACCTACGGCTTTCCTTATCAATATCCTGGTAATCGATACCCAGGATGATTTTATGGGTACTAATAGATATGGTATCTTTTAGCTGGAATCCGATCCAGCTGGTTTCAGAATCATATGCGTGATAAGTATCCACAGAAGTGTATGGTCCAAAACCGGTATAATCCTGGAAATTTTCATTCAACTCCTTTGTCTGGTATGCGGTTAAAGAGACCTCATTATTTTGTCCAATCATGCCTCCTATTGTTGAATCAACAGCCCAGCGGTCCACATCCTTTTTTCCGGACTGGATATCACCATTATAGATATCACCTGGCTGCTCAACATCTTTGCCCTGGTAACCATCTGCCCCAATATCGAATCGCCAGGTGTCCCCTAAATCTGCACCGAACCGGACGTCCCCATTCTGAGTTTGGAAACTGGTGCTTGACCGTGTGCTGCCATTTCCCATTTGGAAATTGTTTCGTTGATCATATCGTCTTGCAGAGATATCGAAATCGATTCTTTCAGTAATACCGCCGCCAATGGCCGCTTTCTGGAAATTAGTATTATAAGACCCTGCGCCCACTTCAGCAAGCCCAGTTAATTTCCCTGTATTCTTTTTGGTTATAATATTGACAACCCCTCCCATCGCTTCACCACCATATAAAGAAGAGGCAGGTCCCTTTAAAATTTCTATTCGTTCTATATTATCACTTAAAATAGAGGACAGGTTGGTAGCGCCGGCTGGCCGGCCGTCAATTAAAATAAGTGTATGTTTCGTAATCCCGGAAAATTCTGGTCTAAATCCCCTGATGCCGATACCGGAAAGGTCAGTCCCGTATTCAATTACCCCAATAGAAGCATTCTTTTTGAGCTGTTCCGTCAGGGTTTCTCCTGCAGTCAATTCAATATCCTGACTGTCAATAACTTCAACTCTGGCTGGAATTTTGTTAATTTCTTCTTCACTTCGGGTAGCTGTAACAACGGTATCATCCACTGAAGTTGCACCTTTATTTGCAGGACTTTTTTCTGCAAAGCCAATGGCTGGCAGTAATAAAAAAACAGTTGTCAGAGCAGCTATTATTTTTTGATTCATCTTTCATCCCTTTTTTTGTGTCCAGGGGATATAAAAAATAAAAACCCCGGACCATTTTATATTTAATGATCTGGGATTCCCTGTTTTGTCCTCAGATTGGATTTGTTATTCCCTTGTCCACGGGGAGCAACAGCTTACTACTTTCTTCAGGCAGGTCTTCTGACTTTCGTGTCATCCTACTTGCTGCGCCTTCCCAGCTTTAAAAGCCAGTGACATGGTTGCAGTGTTCGTCTCCGATTACAGCGGCGGGCCCGTTCCGGATTTTAACCGGATTCCCTACTTAGCCTTTTTAAAAGGCACCTGAATCTGACCTTTTATTTACTAAAAGGAAAAAGATGTCAAGGGGAATTAATAATAGGATAAAGGTTTATTTTCGAAAAAATGAGTGATAATAAGCAGGCATGAATTGGTTTGTACTTGCACTCATATCAAGCATTACCCTGAGTTTAAGGGAATGGATTGTAAAAAGATCTGGAAAAGAAATTTCTTCGGCTTTAATGAGCTGGGGACTTAATTTTTTCATGTTCATTATCATACTTTGTATTAATATTGCTTTTTCAAATTATCATGACATTACACTATCGTATGCAAAAATTTTAATAATGGCTGCAATTTTGGATTCTCTTGCTGCTTTGTTATATCTGAGTGCCATCAAAAATGGTGAACTGTCAAAAGTTATTCCCATGCTTTGCTTTATCCCAGTGGTTCAGTTATTTGTGACTCCCATACTTATCCATGAAAATTTATCTTTAATAGGTGTTTTAGGTGTTCTTGTGGTGGTGTTTGGGTCCTATATACTGAATATGGAATCATGGGATGGAATATTTTCTCCCATTCAATCTATTTTTAAAGATAAAAGCGTGATGATGATGCTGGCAGTTGCCTGTATCTGGGGGGTAAGCTCCAGTTTCCATAAGATCGGTGTAAAACAGACCAATGCATTATTCTGGGGCGTAACTGAAATAGGTCTTATTACCCTGTTCTTATTTCCATTTGCCTTTTGGTCAAAAAAGAAACAATTTTCTATGTCTAAATTAAAAAAGACAATCTGGCCAGCTGTTTTCAGCACAATGACAGTGTTGTCTTATTATGCAGCTATAAGCTGTGGGCCTGTGGCATATGTATCCTCGGTAAGGCGGCTGGGCGTATTATTTACAATGATGATTGGGGTTCTTATCTTAAATGAAAAAACCTATCGTTTGAGTTTTATAGGTGGTCTTATCATGATCTTAGGGGCATGTATTATTAGTCTATTCGGTTAGCCCGGATATGTCATGATTTAATAGTAATAATGAATAATTATTAAGTTATTGCAGTGTAACCCTCCCCAAAAACTATACCATTGAAAAGTAGAAATTTTCGCTAAATTTGCACAATCTCAAAATGAATGAAAAGATTTTTTTTCAATATAGTATAATGACATCTTGATTCCCCAGGCAGTATGTTACAGTCAAAATGCATCGCTGGTCAGCACCGAATTTATGGTTATCTAAAATTTAATGATATGTATTTTCTTTTAACCTCTGAGAGAGTATCTGAGAAAGATTGAAAAACAGCTTACTACCAATTTTTGGAAACCGGTTGGCAACCAGCTGGATCACCTTTTTATCAATTTCAAACACTTCTGACGGTGAACGGGTAATGACGCTGGCTGACCGGGGCTCATTGGTTACAAACCCCATTTCACCTACCACCTCTCCTTTTTCCAGGGTGGCCAGAACTTCCTTGGTATCTTCCTTGATGACATCCACTGTCCCATCAAGAATCAACATCATATTATCGCTGGGTTCTCCCTGGCAGATGAACTGTCGGCCGGTTTCAATGGTTCTCACCTTTCCCATGGCAATGATTCTTCGGACTTCACCCTTTTTAAGGCCTTCAAGCAGCTTGCATTTACTGTAGGATAATTTTTTGCTAATGTAGCTTTGAAGCATATCCACAGGTGAAATAATCGGAATTTTTATCAAAATCAAAGGCGTGATTAAAAGATCCGAGATCAGCGCGGAGAGCATGCACAATGCCGTTAATTTACCAAACTGAATGGTTGAACCGAATTGGGCAAACAACAGCATTGAAAATCCTGCCATAAGGGCTGTGGACGTGGACAGGATCGGACGGATCTCAAATCGCAGTGCATTCATGATGGCGTCTTCGTTTGAATCCGCCTTTTTCAACTCAGCAGCATACCGCACCATAAAATGAATGGTATCATCCACTGCAATTCCCAAAGCAATAATTGCGACGGGAAAGGTGGCTGTACTCAAAGGAATACCCATCATCCCCATAAAACCAAAATTGATGACCACTGGCATCATATTGGGAATCATTGCAAGCGCACCCGCCTTAAAGGAAAGGAATAAGAGTGAAATAAACAAAAAAATGGCGGCAAACATGTAGCCTAAGTTGTAAATAACTTCCCGGGTGATGGTGTTGGATGCCTTGGCTACGACTATCATTTCACCCGTAACATGGTATTCAAGGTCCCGGGTCAGGTATTGCCTCACAAATTGGTTGATTTCATCATAGACAGCCATGATCTCCTGGGTACCCGCCGCTTGCGTTTTTACCAGGATACTGGTTTTGGTAAAATCATGGTTGACAAACCGGGACAGATTGTCTGCATCCATCATCAGATTGTACTGGGCGATTAAATCGCTGCTGTCTGGAATTCTAAAAAACGCTTTATCCCCGTCATTCATTTCCTGGTGAGTCTTCCGGATCATATCCACATATCCGACTGCCTTGCCGTGGGTTTTATTGAGATAGTCCTGCAGGCGGCCGACATGGGACAAACTTGCAGGGGTTTGAAATGCATTGGGCAATTTTGACTCAACCACCACAAGAAAATTGGTTCCGCCCACCAGGTCGGCAGTCAATTTTTTAAACAGCACCGGGACATCAGCATCTTCTTTGAAAAATTTCACATAATCGGTTTCAATATATATTTTTTGTATCCCAAAAATCGACCAGACAATACAAAAAATAAAAACAATACCGACAAATAATCGATACCGGGTAACACAGGCAAATAAAAACTCCCTGAAATATTTGATGGCCCGATTTTCTCTTTTTTTAATTACATTGGGGGCTTTGTACAGTTTTAAAATGGTGGGAACAGTGAGAATAGTTAGGACAAAATTGATTCCGATGCCAAAGGATGCAGCAATACCAAATTCCCTGAGCATAGGAATGGCATTGGGTGCAATAGTTAAAAAACCTAATAGAGTGGTCAGAGACGTCAAAAGGATAGCGGTACCGCTTTTGATCGCCATGTTTAAAATGGCTTTCTTCTTGATTTCACCATTCTCAAGTTCATTCATGTATTCTGACAGCAGATGGATGTCTTCCGTGGCACCCATGACAAAAAGAAGGGTAGGGATAATAACACTGACTGGGTTGATGCCAAATCCCATGATTCCCATAAAACCGATGGTGGAAATAATGCTCAAAATTCCTGTGAGAATGGGTATTAAAACTGCAGACCCGGTTTTAAAGAACAAGAATAACACAACAAAAATGGCCAGTCCGGCTAGGGGTGTCAAATGTATCCCATCAGAGTGAATGGCATTGACAATATCAGTTTTTACCTTGGGAGAACCGATATGGTAGATTTCCACATCATCTGGAAGATCCTCTTGGATTTTTTGGACCAGTTCCTGGATATCTTTGAGTATCCGGGCATCAAAATCAGTTTCCTTATCAGCATTGTGTATAAACAGGTGTACCCCTGTGACGCTTCCGGTTTTATTTATGACTTCGCTGATGAACATGGGATTTGACAGGGCATCAAGTTTCAGGGTTTCCATTTCTTCGTCAGACCGGGGCACGTCCATGAGCAGCATATCTGTATTTAAAACCCCGCCTTCACCTTTCAGGTTGCTGACAGTGGCCATGCTTACAACCCGTTCTACCCCTTTGATCCCTTCAGCATCAAAGGTAATATCCAGAATTTTTTGAAGGATATCTGTTCTGAAAATGGTATCAGATTTGAAAATGATTGAATGAAGAACTGCATCCCCGAAGATATGCTTGATTGTTTTAACATATTCAACGTCCGGATCTCCCTTGGTTAATAGGCCTTCTGAAGAGGAATCAATAAATAATCCGTTAAAGCCTGGGATAAGCATGAACGTGATAATCAAAACCAGAATACTGGACTTTATGGGCGAATTAACAATCCTGGACATCAATTTAACCATGGGAAAATCCTTACTTCAGTTTAACCCGACGTTTCATATAGCTTTGAGTGAAAAGAGTACTGCTGTGTTTTTTTTTCAGGTCAATTGTTTCATATACCATGGTGGTGCTGGTTTTTTTTCTAAGCCGGGTCCAGGTCACTTTATAGCTGCGAAACAACTGAGCGGTCATGGGCCTGATATCTTCAAAAACAGAGGTTTTAATATGCCGGTCATGATGATCAAAATACTCAACTTTCAAGGTAAAATAGTTGGCCTGATCTACATACATAACCCGCTTGCCATATCCGCTTTCTTTTTTCTCCTTTTCAGTGGACGGGACAGAGTCTATTTTCCATATTTTTTTTCCAAACAATGTTTCTTCACCCATCAACGTATATTCATGAACGTCTGTATTTTCCGGCCGCATGTCTTCAAACGCCATGTCCGTACCCATGAATTGATTTTTCTTGCTTCCGCCGGCGATTCGTTTGGTGGATCGGGATGCTGACATATACAGCCACTGGTCATCGTCTTTGTCTCCACCCTGCTCCCAGGTTAACAGCCCCACTCCCCGGATATTCGCCGGTTTTAAATACTGAATAAGGGTTTTTGATTTACCGTCCGGTTTGGACATGTAGACCACCATTTTCTGTTTTTTTTCTTTGCCCTTCCGGTCTGTCAGTGTCAGTCCGATAATGGAATATTCATTATCGGACTGGTGCCTTTTCTGCTGCTCCTGGATAATCTGCCTACCGGTTAATTCACCGGCCTGAACATCGAAAACACCCAGCCCCAGGGCGATGATCATTAAAAATAGTCTGGTCCACATATAAATTTCTCCTTTTTTACCTAAAATTTTAGAGACAAGTTTACATAAACCCTGTCATTGTTATCCCATTGTCCAAAAAAAGAGGCCGCATACCCGTTTAATCTCTGGTATCCGTACACCAGCCCCAGATAATCCGTTAATTGAGATTCAGCAGACAGGTCTATCAGGGAATCTTCGTCTGAAAAATTAAAAATATACGAGGTTTTAATCGAATGATCCTCATTGATTTTAAATTCAATACTCGCGATCATGTTGTGCGTCAATCCACGGCTGAGGCCTTTGTCTGTGTAATAGAGAAGCCTATTGCCCGTTTCTTTTCTTTTTTTCATGACTTCCTCGCCAACATATTCTGCAACAAAGCGAATTTCGTCGAACAGGCTGCTCAACCATTCATAGTTAGTGTAGTTTATCCCCACAATATAATTGATATAATCTTC
>JAAEKY010000416.1 GCA_024227235.1 Desulfobacteraceae bacterium
AAAAGAAAAAAAGCGATAAGATTTCTGAATGCTGGATTTTCAATCCATTTTTCTCCATAGGCTGTAACCATTGGATAGTAGGTATATGCGCCATAAAACCCTGCAACAACTCCAACAATCCCTGATATTTCCCCTATTAACCCTTTAAAGAGCCCTCTTATTAAACAAAACGATATAATGACAATTATGGCAATATCAAAAACGTTCATACCTCTCCTTTTTACTTTGATTAAACGCGCTTTTTGAATAACAATTAACACGTTTTTTAGTCAAGATTTTTATTGACCTTTAAACAAATAAAATGCACCCTATTACCCATGAAAAACATTAGGTTTCAAAACTTGGAGCTGACCAGGGAACTTTTTGGCCATCATAACAATAACCTGGATAAAATTTGTGACGCGTTCAAAGTTAAAATTAATACTCGGGGTAACGCTCTATCACTTGACGGTTCACCGCAAAATGTAAATCTTGCTGAAAAATTGATTGACCAACTATATCAGTTATTAGAAGATAACTTCTCCTTAAGTCAAGCAGAGATTGATGCGGCTATCAACACCATAAAAAACAACAACATCTCACACCTAAAAGACATCTTTTCAACCCATGTATATAAAACGGTTAGAAACAAAGCCATAACCCCCCGAAACCCAAATCAACAAAAATATGTAGAAGCCATCCAAAAAAAGGATATGCTTTTTTCAATAGGCCCGGCAGGAACGGGGAAAACCTATCTTGCCATGGCCATGGCAATGGCAGCATTCTCAAAAGGAGAGGTAAAAAGAATAATATTAACAAGACCTGCTGTTGAAGCAGGGGAGGCTTTAGGGTTTTTACCCGGAGATCTGGCTCAAAAAATCAATCCATACCTGCGGCCTTTATACGATGCACTTTATGACATGATGGATTTTGAAAAAGCAAAAATGCTTATTGAACAAGAAACAATTGAAATCGCTCCGCTTGCATTTATGCGAGGCAGGACCTTAAACGACGCTTTTGTTATCCTGGATGAAGCACAAAACACCACATCTGAACAAATGAAAATGTTTCTAACCCGAATCGGCTATGGATCAAAGGCCATTATCACAGGAGATATTACTCAAGTTGACCTGCCATCAGGAAAAAAATCAGGTTTAATTGAAGCCAAAAAAATATTAAAAAATATTAAAGACATTGAGTTTATTTATTTTTCAAAGGATGATGTTGTCCGGCACAAACTAGTATCCAACATTATTGGCGCATATGAAAAAAAACAAAAACGAAAATAATATTAATCAGGTAAAAGAATATCTTCTGACATCACCTTTTGTATTATGGATGATGTTGATTCTGATTACTTTTGTCTTTACCATCACCCACTACCCGAAACACAGCAATGTATCGTACTCTTATAATATTGGAGATGTGGCAAAAAGAGATATCAAGGCCCCTAAAAATTTCTTTATTGAAGATATTGACGCCACTTTAATAAAAAGAAATGAGATTAAAGAATCTGTTAGAAATGTCTATGATTTTGATGCCAATCTGCTAAAAAAAATATCTTCCAACATTGAAGGAGCAATGAGAATTCCTGAAAATTTGCTCAAAGAAGCTGACAAAAAAAGTGCTGAACCCGCACCGACATTTGCCATAATTTTGGAAACCAAACCTGAATTTGAAGAGAAATTAGGTATTACAATCAGTAAAGATGTTTATTCAATTTTGTACAAAAATCAATTCTCTCCTGAAATAGCGACAAAGATTCTTACCATTATTGGAAAAATTCTAAACAATGGTATTGTTGCAAATAAAGAAATATTGCTTAAAGAAGCACACAAGGGAATAATTCTTCGTACTATCGGTTCCAAAACTGAAAGGACTGTCAATAATTTAAAAATATTTTATGGGCCGGATCAGGCAAAAGCCATGGTTCGAATCGAAGGCCAACCCATTTTAAAGGAAATCAACTATAACCTTTCCAACCTGATTGTTGATCTGTGCCAAAGGTTGCTGCTTCCGAATATTACTTTAAATAAAAATGAGACTGAAAAAAGAATTAAAGATACCGAAGCCCAGATCAAACCTATCCTATATCAAATCAAAGCTGGTGAAATGATTTTAAGAGAAGGGGAAAGGGTAGATAAGATACAATTAGTTAAGCTTCTGGCTTTACAGGAACAAGCAGAACAAAAAGATATTTTCATTTCAAGTACTGGAATTGCTCTCATCACTTTTTTCTCTATTTTAGCCACTTACCTTCTCTTTTTAAAAGATCATAAAAGGATACAAACAGATCACAATAAGCATATCATTTTTCTGGCACTAGGGCTTATACTCTATCTATCTTTTGCAAAATTTTCTACTTATATTGCCCAATCTGCAAGCCCGGAAGTCGCATGGGATATATCTTCCATATCATTTTTTATGATCATCCCGATCCCTGCTGCAGCCATGGTGACCTGCCTGTTCTTAGGATTTGATATCGCTGTCTTTTTTACAATTATCCTTTCTTTATTAACAAGCCTGGCATTCAATGGCAGTTTTGAGGTCTTTGTATTTTTCTTTTTATCAAGTGCATCTGCTGCCTATTGGGTAAAAGGCCGACAGGAAAGAAAAAACTTTATTGTAGCAGGCTTTAAATTAGCCATGTTTAATGTCGTTTTGGCACTATCCCTTGGATTTTATTCTCTTGCACAACCTGATGTCATTATATTTGCAAAAGAAGTACTACTGGCATTTTGTGGCGGCCTTTTTTCGGCCACTTTAACCATTGGGTTCACACCGTTGATTGAAATTGTTTTTGATTATTCATCAGACTCCAAGCTTTTAGAATTTTCCAACCTTGACCGGCCATTAATTAAACGATTAATGATTGAAGCTCCGGGAACTTACAACCACAGTATTATTGTTGCGACATTATCGGAAGCTGCTGCATCTGCTATTGAGGCAAGTAATCTTAAGGCAAAAGTAATGGGATATTATCATGATATTGGCAAGCTGGATAAAAGATTATATTTCATTGAAAACCAGGCCGATGGTAAAAATAGGCATGATAAGCTCTCTCCTTCTATGTCAGCTCTTATTTTAATCGACCATGTCAAAAAAGGGGTTGAACTGGCAAAAAAATATAAATTAGGAAAAGAAATTATTGAAGGAATTATTCAGCACCATGGCACATCTTTAATTAAATATTTTTATCAAAAAAGTATAACAAGCGGCAATGAAACAGCAAAAGAAGAAGATTTCAGGTATCCGGGGCCAAAGCCCCAAACCAGGGAAGCGGCGATTGTTATGCTGGCAGATGTTGTAGAAGCAGCTGTTCGCGCTTTAGAACGCCCCACACCTTCAAGAATTCAGGGAAGAGTCAAAGGGCTTATTAATGACATTTTTGCAGATGGTCAGTTGGAAGAATGTGAACTGACCCTGAAAGATCTTCACCAGATCGCAAAAAGTTTCAATAATATTTTAACCAGTATTTATCACAGCCGCATCGAATACACTGATAAATCCACTGGAAAAAATCAGGAAAAGAAAAAAGAAAAAAATGGAACAGCTAAAGATCTTGATCGACAATCAACAAAAAAAGAGAATGCCAACGGACACCATCCGCCAAAAGACAAAACAGATCTTAAACGCCTTGGGTTATGACGCCCATGAAATATCAATAGTGATGACGGATAACCTACAAATTCAACAGCTCAACAAGCAATATCGAGGAAAAGATGAGCCCACAAATGTTTTGGCATTCCCGATGCAGGAAGGTCAGTTCTCTGATATTTCTCCAGGTCTTTTAGGGGATATTGTCATCTCTTGTGAACAGGCTCAAAAAGAGGCGGATAAAGCAAATATTGTTCTGCCTGAAAGAGTGTCGCAGCTTTTAATTCATGGCATCCTCCATTTAATTGGGTTTGACCATGAAACCACTCCTTCAGATGCAAAAAAAATGGAGGATAAAAGTCTTGAGTTGTTAAAAATAATTGAAACCAATAATGAATTAAATGCATTTTAAAATTTAGGAGTAATAAAAGATGGCTCAACTAGCAGTTAATGTAGACCATGTGGCAACCTTAAGAAATGCCAGAGGCATCAACTATCCGGAACCGGTAGCTGCAGCAGTGGCTGCTGAGACAGCAGGGGCTGATGGAATCGTTGTTCATTTAAGAGAAGACCGTCGCCATATCAAGGAAAGAGATGTCAGACTTTTAAGAAAAATTGTACACTCAAAACTTATCCTGGAAATGGCCGCCACCAGCGAGATGTTAGGGATTGCTCTTGATATCAAGCCCGACTGTGTAACCTTGGTCCCGGAAAAACGAGAAGAATTGACTACAGAGGGCGGGCTTGATTTAATCACCCATCAAAGTAGTATAAGGGAAACTGTTGCCACTTTAAAAAATGCGGGTATTGATGTATGCATTTTCATTGACCCTGATCTGGACCAGATAAAAGTGGCCCATAAAATTGATGCAGACATGATTGAAATTCATACAGGCGCTTTTTGCGATGCAACGACCCACACTCAGAAGCAAAGAGAATTTTCAAGAATTGTAGATGCCGCAAAAATCGGCTCCAAATTAAAACTTGAAGTGAATGCAGGACATGGCATCTGCTATAATACGATTAAAGCGTTCAAAGGGCTTAATGAAATAAACGAATTCAGTATTGGTCACAGTATTGTTTCAAGAGCTATTTTAACAGGTATGGAACAGGCTGTCAGAGATATGAAACAATTGATTTTAGGCCTTTAATATTATTATAAACCATGGTACAGTAACATCGTTATTAATACCTAAATTCAAAAAAATAATTAGATGATTTATCAAAAAAAAATATTAATTATTGATGATGAAATCTCCATTCGAGAAAGCCTGACATCTTTTTTTGAAGATGAAGAGTTTATTGTTTTTTCTGCTGAAGATGGTGAAAGCGGTTTGGATATTTTCTTTAATGAAAAAATTGATATTGTTCTCACTGACTTAAGAATGCCGAAGAAAGATGGTATTGAGGTAATGAAAGCCATCCACAAACACAAACCTGAGACCCCCATGATCGTTGTGTCAGGAGCAGGGAAAAAAGAAGATATTATTAAGGCCCTTCGCATGGGAGCGAAAGACTATATCACAAAGCCAATTGAGGACCTTGATATGATCAGCCATACGGTAAATCAAGTTCTTGAAAACAAACGGTTGACTGATGAAAACAAACAATACCGAAAACAATTAGAAGAAAGTGAGCACCAATATAGAACCATCACAGAAAATATAGCCGAGGGTGTTTTTACAGTAGATAGTAACGAAAACTTTAAGTATGCGAATCAGGCTTTTTGTAAAATGACCGGATATTCAAACGATCAAGTCCTTAAAAGTAACCTCAAAGATATCACCGACAAGGATAGTTTTAAGGTTGTTCAAGATCAAACCCAAATTAGAAAAAATGGACAGGCCGGTAGATATGAAATTCAAATGATCAACAAAATGGAACAAGTCGTTCATATTGAATTAGCCTGCAGCCCTATTTTTGAAGAAGCGAATCAGTACCAGGGTGCTATCGCTGTAGTCCGGGATATTACAAAAAGTATAGCACTTAAGAAAAAGTACCAAAAATTCTTTGATAAAAAGGACACAGAATCTAAAGATGTAGTTCCCATCTGTGCAAGCTGCAAACGCATAAGGTTAAAGACTCAAGACTGGATAAAAATTGAAGAGTATTTTACAGATAGTATGTTTTCTCATGGGATCTGTCCCACATGCTGTGAGAAGTTATATCCGGAATTTGAATTTTCAAACCTGGATAAAAAAGACACAAAAAATTAAGATCTAAAACACCAATTAATATTTGAGCAATCCCGATTTATTTACAGCCATCGTCAGTCCGCTCTGGTTGTTAGAAGATACTGTTTTAAACATTTTTTTCAGACTGTCTGGTGCATTTTCTACAACATAGCCTTGTTCTGCCCACGCTAAAAGATCCTGGTCGTTATAATCATTTCCAAGTGAAATCACATTTCGCCTATTTACACCAAGTTCTTTGACGAGCCAAGACGCTGCCTTGGCTTTAGATACGTCTTTGTGAAAAACCTCTATCCATACTGATCGGTGATCAAGCGGAGAGGTGGCGTGGATCACGCTAAAACCTGACAAATCTTTTTGTATCTTTTTTACAATATCCAGATCTGTTTTCCCTGGAAGGATGGCCAATACTTGCGTGGCCGATTCAACATGGCAATACCCATCCGGTAATGGCGCTGCGTGGTCTGTATAAAGCGCTATTCTGGCGTGAAAATCAGGGTTGTATTCCCCATGTGATTTAAATAAGAAATGTCTTGTATCGGGTATAGACCGATGGACCATATAGTCAAACTTTTGGTGATCAAAATAATTTGTTATCTTTCCTATATCTGAAAATTTCACATTCTTTTGGTTAATTATTTTGCGACTTGAAAATTCTATTATTCCAGCACCTGTAGAGAATATAATATAATCAATTGGCAACATATGATTCCCCTGGGGCATTCCCATAATCTTTAATGCCTTATCAAATGAATACATGGACCGGCCGGTTGCAATTGCTGTTATTATGTTCTTTTTCTTTAATGTGTAAAGCGTCCTGATGTCCTCATGAGAAATGGTTTTATCATCGTTTAACAGCGTTCCATCAAAATCAGTAACAAATAATTTTTTCTTCATTTTTACTTATTTCCCATAAAAAACTTTTGGTTTCACTCCGAACTGTGATATCTCTTTTTATACATATTAACAATATCATTTTTATTGAATGAAACAAATAACATCACATAGATTATCGGCGATTATAAAACATATAAAGTCAACCCCCGACTTTGAATCCACAGGTATTGTACAATATCGAAATCTTCTTGAAAAAGGCGCTGATTCCCTGAAACTCGATAAATCAGTAAAAGTTGAATCTATTCAGATCAATGCCATTGATGCGCAGTGGCTTATGCCTTCACAACATAATGAAAAACGAATCATCCTCTATACCCATGGCGGAGGGTATATTGCAGGGTCAATAAATTCTCATAAAGACCTGGCATCTCGAATAGCGATTGCTTCTGCTGCCAAAGTTTTGATCTTTAATTACAGGTTGGCCCCTGAACATCCATTTCCGAAAGGATTAGAAGATGTAAAAACTGTCTATAATTGGGTATCCAAAACCTTTCATAAAACACACAAAGTTATCCTTGTCGGAGATTCAGCAGGAGCCGGCCTAACGCTATCGCTGCTATCTGAGCTTATATCGGGTAAGCACTGTCTGCCTCAATGTTCTGTATTGATTTCGCCATGGATTGATCTAACGTGCCAAAATAATTCCCTTTTGAATAATCAAGAAAATGATCCAATGCTAAACCTTTCTGAGTTGAAAAAAATTGCCCGCCTTTACACACAAAAAAACTTATCTGATCCACTGATTTCACCCATTAATAACGATTTTACAGGTGCCCCTCCCATATTGATCCAAACCGGGGAAAATGAAATTCTGATTGATGATTCAAAAATTTTAGCGCAAAAGCTTAAAAAGGCAGGTTCTTCTGTGCAGTTGGAAATTTGGGAAGATATGTTTCATGTTTGGCACTATTTTGCAAAATATCTTTCCCAAGGACGGCAAGCGATTAATAACATTGGAAAATTTATTAAAAATTATTCATAGGGTTTGACTGACATCCTGAAAATTTAAGAAGACGTCTTATCTAAGACCTGTCTAATAATTGTCAGCATATCATCCATATCGAGAGGGTTCATCAGGACCCTTTCAAGTTTAAGACCCTTAATGATTTTTACTTTATAATTTATACCGAATTAAAAGGGAATAAAAGTTGTCAGATATCGCACATAAGACCCTATTGATACTTTCTGATATTGAAGGCAGTTCCTTTTGTAACGACTATGCATCAACCCAATTTTTAGGCAAAGGGTGGGCAAAAGCATGCTTGGGAATGACTCTTGATGTAAATGCTGTAGTTACTGCTCTTTTCGATGCGGGTATTGAAAATGTTATTGTAAAAGATTTTCACAGAACCGGATACAATATTTTCTCAAGCCATATTGATAAAAGAGCAAAACTAATCCCCGGATATTTTAGAGGCCCTGTTCCAGGTGTTGGATCTGTGCATAATGCAACCGGATTGATCATGCTGGGCATGCATGCGCCCTCTGGTTCTGATGGATTCCTTGCGCATACATTGACATCAAGAATATCAAGATTGGAAGTTAATGGCAAATTGTTGAGCGAGGCACAACTCTTTTCAGCATCTATGGCTGTGTTTAATGTGGCACCTCTTTTTTTTTCAGGGTGCCCTGTTGCTTGTAAGCAAGCATCTTTGGAAATTAAAAATTTGGCCTGCTTTCCAATTGATAAATCAAATTCGAAAAACAATTTTTGTGCTGAGACCTGGAGAAATTCTCTTGCAAAAGAATCTGTTAAAGCGATAAAAAACAGCAGCAATCACCCCTATGATCCAAACGGTCCGTTTGAGGCGATTATCACAATGAGGGATGGAGATAAATCCGCCTTTAAAATTGCAAAAAAATGGGGCTTCCACGCTAAAAATGATACATTAATTATTTGGTCTAAAGATTTGGGAACCCTGTATATGGAATTAATTAAACTTGCCTATTTAACCCCCTTAACTTTAAATATTCTGTCCATTGGGTTACCTATCTTTAATTTTATAGGGTTTGCAGGACTCATCTGGGCAAAGCATCAACTAAGGAACAAGAATTAAATAATTTATCCTACAAGAACACTGGGGGTTACTTTTTCTTTTTCATTGCCTCCTTAAACAAGTCTTCCATAGTGCCAAACGAGTTTGATTTTTTGCTGCCTGAAAATTCTTTCCAATTATCGCCTTCCTTTTGTTCAGGAGAAGTAAAAGTGATCCTTCTTTTTTCCTCATCCACTTCCTGAATCATTACCCGTACCAAATCCCCAGGTTTAAGTTTTTCAAAGTTGGAAGGATTCTCAGCGCTACGGATATTGGATGATGGCATCAATCCAGTCACACCGGGTTCAAGGTTAATAAACAACCCAAATTTTTCTCTTTTTTCTAGGGTACCTTCGATAATTGAATTAATTTCATATTTAGCTGACGCACCTGTCCATGGATCGCCTAAGGCATCTTTAATACTCAAAGAAATTCTTTTGCTGTCCATCTCAATAGATTTTACTACGACTTGGACTCTTTCTCCCACCTGAACCACATCCTCGGGCCTCAGCACTCTTTTGGTATGACTCATTTCACTGATATGGACCAGGCCATCTACCCCGGGTACAAGTTCTACGAAAGCACCGAATGACGTCAGTCTGACTACCTTGCCTGTCAATTGATCCCCTGTGTTAAAAGAATTTTCCATATTGTCCCAGGGATTGGATGATGTTTGTTTCATTGACAATGAAATTTTGACAGCTCCCGATTCTTTCAAGGTTTCTATTTTTAACAATTTCACACTTACTATATCACCCGGTTTAACGACCTCTTCAGGATTTTCAATACGGGACCAGGACAGTTCTGAAATATGTGCCATTCCCTCAACACCTGGGGTCAACTCAATAAAAGCGCCATAAGGCATTAATTTGGTAATGGTTCCTTGAACGGTATCTCCTTGTTTTACTTTTTTAAGGAAATCCTCTTGTTTTTCTTTTATCTCAATATTTAGCAACTCTCGCCTTGATACAACGATATTTCTTCCATTTTCCTCATACCGGGTAATTAAAAAATGATGGGCCTGTCCCAGGTAATCTTCCTGGTTTTCAACATATTTAACATCAATCTGGCTCACAGGACAAAATGCTCTTTTCCCCAAAATATCTATACTAAAACCACCTTTAATCACTTCAGTAATTTTACCTTCAACGGGCATTCTGTTCTGAAAGGCCTCATATAGCATGGTTGCTTTTCCAGCACCGGAGATTGCATTTGACAAGATAATTTCGCTCTCACTCATTGAAACAACATAAAGCTTTATCTTGTCCCCAACCTTGGATAAAAATTCACCATTTTCATCCAAAAGTTCTGATTTGATTGCAACACCATCACTTTTAGTGCCTGTATCAACATATACGTTTTTACTGCCAATCGAAATAATCTCACCTTCGACCATATCTCCTTGGTTTAACTCTTTGCTGATATTTGTATCATATGATTCAAAAAGCTCTGCAAAGCTCATTTCATCCATATTATCATTTCCATTATCTGACTCAGTCATAATTTTCTTCTCCTGAACACATATTTTTTATCTGCATTCTGTACTATACGTTAGCGGTCAAAGTGTAAAGTTAAAAAAAACAATCTGGATATTTTCCAGTGGAGGTTCAGGTAAGAGACGGACAAGGCAATCTTGATTGGACGAATTTGTGTGAATTGTTTAACAAATATAATTTGTTTATGGCAAATATCTAAAAAAACTACGGAAAACAGTTTTTTTTTAAAGGGATAAGCGGCTTACTCAATAGAGTTAGATATCACCACTCGCCAATTTGAAGCACTCATATCAAAAAAAATAACACCAAAATCGTTGCTGCGATCAGAAAAATATTTGAAACACTTGAAAAAATTCCTTAACGCCTACGATCTTGTAAAAATAAAGAATTACAAACCAACAATGGAAAAACAATATTTTTCAACGAATGGCATCAATGAAACTTTCCATCGAAGGCTATTTAAAGCGAGCGGCCACAATAAAAATATTTTCGGTATTTTAAAAGAAGAGGAAATAACAAACCCCGATTTCTCTGTTGAATGCGAAAATAACGATACTTAAATTATTAATGTAACGACTAGATATTCACCCCAGAAAGGTTTTGATTTTGTACAATAATGCTACAAGTGTTCAATCATAAAATGCAATCTGTTACGGACATTGGCTTCACTCATTCCAGCATCAAAGTCCAGATAATGAATATTCATATCAGGGTAAACCGATTTAATTTTTGTTTCCACTCCTTTTGAAACAATATGATTGGCAATACATCCAAAAGGCTGCACGCTGAGAACATGATGAATTCGCTGTTCAGCAAACATGGATATTTCCCCGGGGATGAGCCATCCCTCCCCAAATTGATTGGTCATGGTTAAAATCTTTGAGGCCTTATGAGCAATTTGTTTTATATCATCAAATGGCCGGCAATATCTAAATTTTGAAAATAATTTGTTAATCTTTTTATGGTAGCCATTGATCAGCCACTCGATAGGATATCCCACCAAATCGGTCATTTTTTTATGCCGGATACCTGCTTTAATATTTTCTTTATAATTTACAAGATCCTGAATAAAATAATCCACAATAGGGGGAATAACCGGCTCAATTTTTTGACTGATCAACCAATGGACCAGATTCTGGTTTGCAAAATAATTATATTTTGCATAAATTTCACCCACAACCCCCATTTTGGGCAATGGGTTCTTATGAACCGGAATTTCATTAAATTCATCTATGGCACTTCTTAACAATTTGAAAATCTTTGAATATTTTTTTGAAATAATGCTTTTATTTACTTGCGCCATATAATGGTTCCGCAATTTATGACTTTGGCCTTTAATTTTTTCTCTAGGTGCAATGGCATAATACATTTTTGCAATACAATCAGCAAACATGGTGACTACAAATAGTAATTTGG
>JAAEKY010000417.1 GCA_024227235.1 Desulfobacteraceae bacterium
CATTTGGGAGCGGTGAACGCTGCTGGGATTATTTTTTTAAAAGGCCCTGATTGTCATTGAGATAGTCAGGGCTTTTTGCATTTTGCAAAGGTCATACCCGTACCCCTCCCGAACACGGAAGGCCTGATTATATGTTTTGGTCTTTAGCGTTCGAGGGTGACTACAATGGGGTCCATTTGGAAGCGGTGAACGCTGCTGAGATTATTCTTTTAAAAGGCCCAGATCATTATTGCAATGGTTTGGGCCTTTTTTTATTACGTTGACTTGTAATTATTGTTATGAGCCTTAATTTTTTGATATGATAATAAAGGTTGTGTTTATAGTTGATACTTTAAATGTTTTTATTTATCTCATAAGCAGGAGGATGTTCGTTTAAATGGAAACTCAATCCAATCCTCATCATTTAGTTCTTGGAAACCTAAAAGATTTTCTAACAGGTAACATTTTGGTTGACACTTATGATGAAAGATATCGTCAAAAAATTGCAAAAAAGCTTGTAATAAATGGTCAGTTTAAAAAAATTAATATACAGAATAATTTACCTATTGAGGTGAGAGCAGGTGAACAAAAAGCTGTTATAAAAGTTGATTTCCTAGTAAAGTATCATAAAAAAATAATAATGCTTATCAAATACGCGCCAGGTTCTCTTGTGACTCGCAGACTTTCTACTTTAGCTTTATCTAGAATTATTAAACCCTACCAGATACCCATTTTTATTATTACAAATGGCAAAGATGCAGAAGTCTTGGATGGATATTCAGGGAAAGTGATGGCAGATGGTCTTGAGAACCTGCCTGGTAAAAACAGTATTGAGAAACAATTCCCCTCTTTTGATTTTAAATCTATCAAGCCATCTGTATTTGATCAGGCATCAAGAATTGCGTATGCGTGTGAAGTGGATGGGGCCTGTCCATGTGACACAGACATCTGTATTATAAAATAATAATGCCTCCTTTCATTCAATTACTACATTAGAATCAAATTTTAATCCTCGCAGTATACATTATACAGCTGTGGATAAAATGTGATTCTACCTTGTACTTAAATAAAATTAGACATTATTTTAAGGCTGAAAATTGATTTAGAATTAATATTCAAAAAAATTAAATCAGACTTTAATAAATAAATTCTATTTTTTATTCAAAACTTTTTTTAAATAATAGCCTGTGTAAGATTTTATATTTTTAGCAATCTCTTCAGGTGTGCCTGTTGCAACAATCTCTCCTCCTTTATCCCCGCCTTCAGGTCCAAGATCGATAATATGATCTGCGCATTTAATGACATCAAGATTGTGCTCGATCACAACAACAGTATTTTTTGAATCTACAAGTTTGTCTAATACAGATAATAATTTGTTTATATCATCGGAATGAAGACCTGTAGTAGGTTCATCTAATATGTATATAGTTTTTCCGGTACCTTTTTTTGACAATTCCTTGGCCAATTTAATTCGTTGGGCTTCTCCCCCGGATAATGTTGTGGCCGCTTGTCCTAATTTAATGTATCCAAGGCCAACTTCTTGAAGTGTAGTCAATTTGTTTCTAATAGATGAAATATTTTCAAAAAAAATAACTGCCTGATTGATTGTCATATCTAAAACCTGGGCAATATTTTTATCTTTATATTTGATATCCAGCGTTTCTCTATTATAGCGTTTACCCTTGCAAATATCACACGCCACATAGACGTCAGGTAAGAAATGCATTTCAATCTTAATAATACCATCCCCAGTACATGCTTCACACCTGCCACCTTTTACATTGAAACTGAAACGGCCAGGTTTGTATCCTCTTGCTTTTGATTCTCGGGTTTTTGAAAATAGTTCCCTGATGTGGTTAAACACTTGAGTATAGGTCCCAGGATTGCTTCTGGGTGTTTTCCCAATTGGAGACTGATCAATATGAACCACTTTGTCTATATGTTCAATCCCAGTGATTTTTTCATATATTCCCGTGGATTTTCTGGAGCGATTGATTCTATTGGCAAGGATTTGATATAAGGTGGATAAAACAAGGGTCGATTTTCCAGATCCTGAAACACCGGTAACACAGGTAAAACATTCCAAATGGAAAATAGCATCTATAGATTTAAGGTTATTTGAACTAGCTTCATGAATAGTTATAGATTTTCCAGAACCTTTCCTTCTTTTTTTTGGAATCATGATAGACATTTTACCGGATAAATAAAGACCGGTTAATGAAGCCTTATTTTTTAAAAGCTCTTCAGGCGTCCCTGAAAAAACAACATTGCCGCCATTAATTCCTGCTGCAGGGCCGATATCAATGACATGATCTGATGAGCGGATAGTTTCTTCATCATGTTCAACAACCAATACCGTGTTGCCAAGATCTCGAAGATTCATCAAGGTGGTTAAAAGTCTTGTATTATCTTTTTGATGAAGTCCAATACTGGGTTCATCTAAAACATATAGAACACCGGTTAATTTGGACCCGATTTGAGTGGCAAGTCGGATTCTTTGGCTTTCGCCTCCAGACAAGGTTGCAGCAGATCGATCAAGTGTCAGGTATTCAAGGCCCACATTTTCTAAAAATCCCAAACGCTGTGTTAATTCTTTAATGATACTGGCCGAAATAATCTGGTCTTTGTCATTGAGCTTTAAAGATGTAATATGCCTGATTGAATATTGTATAGAAAGACAGGTGACTTCCCAGATCCGTTTTTCTCCAACCCTGACAGAACCGGATGCTTTATTGAGGCGAGTACCATTACAAAAAGAACAGGTCCTAAAATTTATAAATTTTTTTAATTCTTCTCTCATGTAACTGGAATCGGTTTCAAGATAACGTCTTTTTAAATTTGGAATTACACCTTCAAAGGCTTTCTTATAAACAATTTTTTTATCCATTCTTTCGACATAAAAAGAAATTTCTTCTTTGCCCGAGCCATAAAGCAACACCTGTTGAAATTTGGGCGATAGCTCTTTAAATGGTGTATAAATATCTTCTTTATAATGGGTTACCAGCGCATCTAAAAATTCCATAAACTGAACAGAATCCCTGTTTTGCCAAGGTAGCATGGCACCTTGTCTTAAAGAAACTGTTTGATCAGGAACAATCAGGTCTGGATCAAATTGGGTCACCGCCCCTAAACCATCACACTCAGGACAAGCGCCTTGTGGTGAGTTAAAAGAAAAGGACGCGGGTGTGAATTCTGGATAGCTAATTCCACACTTTAGGCAGGATGCTTTTTCACTGAAAAGTGTTTCTTCATTACAGGTTAGATTCAGTATAGTGACAAGTCCATCTGATAAAGCCAGAGCAAGTTCCAATGAGTCAGACAGACGTTTTTCAATTCCCAGCTTTAAAATAAGGCGGTCAATAACAACTTCAATAGTATGTTTTTTGTTTTTTTCAAGTTTTGTAATATCATCAATTAAAAAAGTTTCATTATCAACACGGACCCGTGCAAACCCATCCTTTTTAATTTTAGCGAACAATTTTTCATGAGACCCTTTTTGTCCGCGTATCAATGGTGCCAAAATCATAATTTTTGATTTTTCATCTAAATCCATTACCCGGTCTGTGATTTGATCAATGGACATGGAAGAAATGGGGGCACTGCATTTATAACAATAGGATTTGCCAATCCTGGCATATAATAATCGAAGATAATCATAGATTTCAGTAACAGTTCCAACCGTTGATCTTGGGTTGTGACTGGCTGTTTTTTGCTCAATGGAAATTGCAGGGCTAAGTCCAATAATCGCATCGACATCAGGCTTGTCCATTTGTCCTAGAAATTGTCTGGCATAAGTTGAAAGGGATTCAACATATCTTCGCTGACCTTCTGCATATAATGTATCAAAAGCAAGAGTGGACTTGCCAGAGCCTGAAAGTCCTGTAATAACCGTCAGACTGTTCCTGGGTATTTCTACATCGATATTTTTAAGGTTATGTTCTCTGGCACCTTGAATAATGATGTTTTTGTTATCCATGTTTTTTTGTTTTTTAACCCTTTTTGTTATGCGCCTGGAATGCTGCCATTTTGATTGCTTGTGTTAAACTTGTATGATCTGCAATGCCTTTCCAAGCGATATCATAAGCAGTGCCGTGATCCACTGATGTCCTAATAATCGGTAGGCCTAAAGTCGTGTTTACACCGTCTTTAAAATGGATAAGTTTGAATGGAATAAGTCCTTGATCATGATACATACAAATCACTGCGTCAAAATTTCCTTTAACCGCTTGAAGAAAAACAGTATCTGGTGGTAAAGGGCCAAAGGTTTTAATTCCCTCCTCTTTTGCAAGCCGGATTGCCGGGGCAATGATATCTTCTTCCTCGCTTCCAAACATTGAATCCTCTCCTGAATGCGGATTAAATCCTGCAACAGCAATTTTAGGGTTCTTAATGTTAAACCGTTCTTTTAAAGAAGCGTCTGCCAGTCTTATTTTTTTGATAATTTTATTTATAGTCAGTTGATCCGCTACTTTAGATAATGGGATATGGATGGTGACAAGAATAACTTTAAGCATTTTGCCTGTCAGCATCATGGCATAATCTTTCGTGTGTGTGTTATTTGCTAACAATTCTGTATGTCCATGAAATTTAGAGCCTGCAAGTTTCATAGCAGTTTTTGTGATAGGGCAGGTGACAAGGCCCATAATTTGCTCATTTAAAGCAAGGTCAATCCCTTTAATTATATAGTCTTGCATAGCAGTTCCGGTTTCAATAGACGGGACTAAAAGATCATGATAATTCACCTTAATATTTGAGATGTCCATTATATCTAGTGTGCCATATATATATTTACCTTGCATTGGGTCTTTGATGATATGAATATGATTTTTATAGTTTAAAAGGTCCAATGCCTGTTTGATAATTAATGAATCTCCAATAATCAACGGGCGGCATTCTGTATATATCGTTTTAATATTTAAAGCTTTTATCAGTATTTCAGGACCTATTCCAACAGGGTCGCCCATGGTAATACCAATGATCGGAAGGTTATGTAAATTTTTCATTTAAAATATCTATATCTTTTAAGTTAAAGAGCACAAAATAAAATGCAATATACTATTGGAAAATGAAAGTGTAAATAAAATTTATGTCATAAAATTGTGAAACCATAGTAAAATTCAGGGTTGGAAAAAAAAGGTTAAATTTTTATTAAATTCGAAGGAATTAATAGAAAAACGGAATAAATGAGAGTAAATTATATTTTTTAAGATTTGATTATTTGTGGGGAAACGTTAAAATCCCTTGAAAAAATAAGTAGTTGTCGAAGTGGTTGGAATGTTTGGGAAAAATTTTGTTTCACAGAAAAAACTCAATAAAATCAAACGATTAAAAAATGATGCCAAACAAACATCTAATATTTTGCTAACACTTCTTATTAGATTTGACCAATAAAAGATATTACAATAAAAAAAAACATGCTTTAATTAAATATCAGTATTTTCAGATGGTAGTTGTTGAATTTTCCTGTAAACCCACGCGTAACCACGCATTTAAAGTAAAAGGATCTTTTATAAAAAATATGGAGTCTTTTTGGGAAAAAGTAAAATATCAAATTAAAAAAACATTACCTGATCATAGCTATCGAATGTGGATAGAACCTGTAGAGCTTCTTGAATATGACAATTTTTGTGTTAAATTATCCAGCCCAAATGCCTATTTTATTCAACGATTAAAAAATAATTATCTTCCTATATTTATAAAAGAATTTTCAAAACTCGGTGTTACTGATATTGATATTGAATTTAAAGTCCATTCAAAAAAAACTCCTGGCTCACTGAATCAAAAAAACAAACAAAAAAACAAATTAGGTGCGTATCCAGCTATTTCTTTGCCGCCGAGAAAAACAAAACAAATGACTTTGCCAGGCGTTCATTCTAGATTTAATAATGGAAGACTATTTAAAAAGGGATTTACCTTTGATGATTTTGTTGTAGGGGATAATTCAAATTTTGCATATTCAGCGTCTTTGTCTCTTGCCCAGGGAAGAATTAAAGGGTCCAGTATTCTTTATCTTCTGTCAAAAACCGGCCTTGGGAAAAGTCATTTATCTCAGGCACTTGGACAACATATCATAACAAACAACCTGTCTAAAAGGGTTTATTATGTGACAGCTGAAGATTTTACAAATGAAATGATCTTTTCATTGAGAAATAATTCTATTGATCGGTTTAAAGAAAAATATCGAAAAAAATGTGATGTGCTGATTTTAGAAGATGTTCATTTTTTATCTGGAAAGGATGCCACACAAAAAGAATTGGCTATTACCTTGGATTACCTTCTTGAGTCAGATAAGAAAATTATTTTTTCCGGGTGTGAATTGCCAGATGAAATCCCTAAACTGAACAACCAACTTAAATCTCGATTAACCCTAGGGCTGGTTACTGAAATTGATGCGCCGGATTATGCTACACGGTTAAGAATATTAAAAAAGAAATCGAAAAAATTTGGGTATGATATTCCTAATCAAGTTACAGAATATATTGCCCAGGAACTGTGCGATGATGTCCGGCAGCTTGAAAGCGGTTTGTATGGTGTTGCTGCAAAAGGGCATCTAATGGGATGTAATATTGATGTTGAATTAGCCAAAAGTGTCTTAGCAAATATTAAAAAATCAAAAAAACGAATTACCATGGAATCAATTAAAAAATTGATTTGTAATGAGTTCTCAATTTCTGAAAAAGAGATTATTTCAACTTCCAGAAAAAGAAGAATTGTAAAACCACGACAGATGGCTATTTTCCTTTCTAAAAAATATACAGATATGTCCATAAAAAAAATTGGTCGTACCTATAATAAATATCATGCAACAGCCATCTATTCCATTAATGTAGTAGAAAAAGAATTGAAGCAAAAAGGCGTTCTTTTTGAGCAAATGAGCTATCTTTCTAAAAAAATTGAAACAGGTAAATTATAAATGGAACTTACCCGTTCTGTTTTTAAACATCTTCAAAAGATTTGTGGGAAAGCAAATGTAACAAAACACAAAGAAGAACGCTTATGTTACTCATATGACGCCACAGGCAATTCTTTTTTACCGGATGCTATTGTTTTCCCCGGTTCAGAAAAAGAAGTTTCACAGATTTTATCCCTTGCATCAAAAGAAGAATTGATCATCGTCCCTCGTGGAGCAGGATCCGGAATGACAGGAGGATCTGTCCCGGTAAAAGGGGGACTTGTTATGGTCTTCAGCCGGATGAACAAAATTATTGAAATTGATGAAAACAATTTATTTGTAAAAGTTCAGCCCGGTGTCATTGTTTCAGATATACACAAATGTGTAGAAGAAAAAGGTCTTTTTTATCCACCTGATCCTGCTAGCTCATCTGTTTGTACTATAGGCGGGAATATTGGTGAGTGCGCAGGTGGACCCCGGGCAGTAAAATATGGTGTTACCCGTGATTATGTTTTGGGATTAAGTGCTGTCTTGCCTTCTGGTGAGTTCATTCAAACAGGTGTTACGACTGCCAAAGGGGTTGCAGGATATGATTTAACACGTCTAATTGTTGGATCTGAAGGGACATTGGCCATTGTCACTGAGATTACTTTAAAGCTATTACCAAAACCGGAAACAATTAAAACCATGGCTATCTTTTTTGACAGTACACAAAAAGCTGCCCAAACAGTATCCACTATTATGCGCGAGGCTGTCATTCCAAGATGTGTTGAATATCTGGATGAAGCTTGTCTTCATCTTGTTAAAGATTATCTGAGTTTTGATTTACCAGATAGCATTAAGGCCTTATTAATTATCGAACTGGATGGCAATAGCGGTCGTGTTGAAAAAGACGCAAAAAATATAAAAGAACTGTGTGTTTCCCAAGGTGCTTTGGATGTGGTGATCGCAAAAGATCAAACCCAGGCGCAAACATTATGGGATGCCAGAAAGGCGTTGTCTCCTGTCCTGTACAAGATTGCAACCAACAAAATTAACGAAGATATTGTTGTCCCTATAGATAAAATTCCCGATATTGTTCAGGTGACGCAAAACATACAAAAAACGTATGGGTTGAAAGTGGTCAGTTTTGGCCATGCAGGGGATGGAAATATTCATTGTAATATTATGTATAACAAAACAGATGAAAATGAATCTAAACGGGCAATAAAGGCTGTAGATGAACTTTTTACTGCCACTTTAGCTTTAGGTGGGACCATTACCGGAGAACATGGTGTTGGATTAACGAAGATGAAATATTTGCCCAAAGAAGTAGGTCGCACTGAAATTAAAATTATGAAAGGGATCAAAAAAGTGTTTGATCCTAAGAATATATTGAATCCCGGTAAAATTTTTAATTAGTGAAGTTTTATGGCATATTGATTGTGAATAAGCAGTTTTTCTAAGATATCAATTTTAGGGTTTTTGTTCTGCAGGACACAACACTTTATTGAAATTGAACAATATGTTGAGCAAAGTCTGTTTTTTTTATTAAATTCTCCAAAACAATCCGGTATATCTACGGAGTCCTTCTTACAAATATTTTTAATGATAATCTGATCCAGTTGTTTAATTTCCATATTCATTCCATGTATAGGTTGCTTTTTTATTTAGTGTAAAAAGTTCTATTGGTCAATACCTAATTTTATTTTATTTTCGAACCATTGATTCCAGTTTTTCAACCAAGGGTTTAAGTGTTTGCTTTTCAGTGGCGCAGACGGGAAGCCCTTGATTTAGCAACCACTTGTTATCAAAAGAATTGATGTCGATTTTGTCAATTTTATTATAGATATAAAGGGTAGGGATTTGATCTAAATTCAATCCTTTCAAGATTTTTTCTACGGATTCTTTTTGCTGCTGGTACCGCGGGTTACTAACATCGACAACATGTAAAATAATATCAGCATCTGAAAGCTCTTCCAGTGTTGCATGGAATGCCTCCATTAATTCTTTAGGAAGATTTTGAATAAACCCGACAGTATCTGTAATTATCACTTCAGTATCCCTTGGAAATCTCAGGCGTCTGCTGGATGGATCAAGGGTTGCGAACAGTCGATTGGCTGCAATAATTTTACTTTGTGTCAGTGTATTCAATAAAGTGGATTTGCCGGCATTTGTATATCCAACAATTGAAATAATCGGTAAATTTTTTCTTTTCCGTCTGGATTTTTGCTGGTGACGTTGTTTTCGAATTTTTTTAATTTCTTTTTTTAGTCGATTTATCCTATCCCTAACTCTCCGCCGGTTGAGTTCGAGTTTTGTCTCACCAGGTCCTCTGCCGCCAATTCCACCGGTTAATCTTGACATTGCTGTATTTTTAGTGATCAATCGTGGCAAAAGATATTCCATTTGTGCAAGCTCTACTTGAAATTTACCTTCCCTGGATTTAGCTTGTTTCGCAAAGATATCAAGGATCAATTGAGTTCGATCGATGACTTTCATTTCAACAAAATCAGTGATGGATCGAATCTGGGATGCGGACAACTCTCGATCAAAAACCAGCATGGTTGCATACTTTTGAATCGCCTTAATAATCAAGCTTGAAAGTTTTCCCTTCCCCACAACAAATTTTGAATCAATGGCTTTTCTTCTTTGTAAAGCAGTCCCAATCACATTAATACGGCTGGTCTTACAAAGTTCTTTGAGCTCTTCAATAGAGGCATACGATTCTTTTGGATTTGATGTTGTTGCATTGATTAAAAATGCATTTTCTGTTCCAGATCCAGGTCTGTGCAAACTGTTTTTTTTTGTGAGCTCAGATTCAAGCGCCAGGATTTGATCCAGACAATCAACATCCATTTGATGAATAGTAGACGGTTTAAGAATCTGATAGGGTTCTGAATCAGCATCAGGAAGGATATGACTTGAATAAACATTACCGGGCGTGCCCTTTCGTGTTATACAAATAGCCGTAATATAATCCAATTGCAAAAGGGCGAGATCTGTTAAGTCATCTCTTGTTAAAGGCTCATCTTTTAAATGGGTATGAACAAGACGTAGGCCTTTGAGTTTGCCAGGAATAGCCATATATCCGGAAGTTACGGGGATGACAATCTTTTGGGGTTCTCCAACAATAACGTATATAATCTTGCCGTTCCGATCGACGAGCAGTCCGATTTGTCGTCTGATATCATGGGATAGCTCAACTAAAAGTTGTACAGCTTCAGGATCTAAAATATACTCAGGAAACGAGCTGTGAGTATAAAGATTTTCGATTCTTTTAATCTGGGTTTTTTTTAGGCCGGAAGTGTTGCCATGCAGCTTTTTTTTCATTCAAATCCCTGGTATGAGTCAGGCGCAAGCTCTTCAAACCGTGTATATTGACCAATAAAAGTCATGAAAGCCGTTCCTGTTGCGCCATTTCTGTTTTTAGCAACAATGATTTCCGCTGTATTTTTTTTGGGGTTATCTGGTTCTTTATTGTAGACCTCATCCCTATAAATGAAGGCAACAATATCTGCATCCTGTTCAAGGGCCCCTGATTCACGAAGATCTGACAGCATGGGTCGTTTATCCGCTCGCTGTTCAAGCATACGATTCAGCTGTGACAAAGCAAGGACTGGAACGTTCAGCTCTTTAGCTAGGGCTTTTAGAGCTCTTGAGATTTCTGCAATTTCAAGATCTCTTCGATCCGTCCTAAAAGGGGGTTTCATCAATTGTAGGTAATCAATAATAATTAAGCCAAGTTCATTATTTTTTTGATATAGTTTTCTTGATTTCGCTCTTATTTCCATTGCCGTAATATTGGGTGTGTCATCAATAAAAATAGGCATTTCATTTAAAACACCTGCCGCATCTGTTGCATTCTGCCAATCCTCCTGACTGATGAAGCCGGTTCGAAGTCTGTTTGAGTCGATACGTGCTTCTGATGTCAGAAGTCTCATAGAAAGTTGCTGGTTGGACATTTCAAGAGAGAATACAGCGACTGGTTTGCGTTCCTCTATAGCCACATTTCTGGCAATATTTAATGCAAAGGCTGTTTTCCCCATACTGGGTCGCGCTGCAAGGATTATCAAGTCAGAACCCTGTAATCCTGATGTAATATTGTTTAATCTGCCATATCCCGTGGAAAGCCCTGAAAGTCCGCCATCCTTTCCCTGCTGTTCTTCAAGTTTATCAATGTTCAAATTGATTAACTCTCCCAAGCTTTGAAAGGATTTTTGTGATTTTTTTTCAGAAATATCAAAAATGGAGCTTTCAGCAAAATCAATAATATCTTCAAAGTCACCTTTATCTTTCAAACATTTTTCGATAATGCCGGAAGACGCTGTTATTAATTGCCTTAAAGATGCCTTACCTTTAATAATTTGGGCATAATGAACCGCATTAACCGCAACAGGTGCTGCATCGGAAATAGCAGCAAGATAGGCTGCGCCACCAATACTTTCAAGTTCTTCTTTTTCTTTTAGTCGATTGGCTACTGTAACAAGATCAGCAGGTTCTTCTTTAAGTGCAAGTTCAATAATAACCTGAAATATTTTTTTATGGGCACCTTTATAGAAGTCTTCTGGAGATAAAATACCAATAATATCATGTAGACTGTCATTGTTAATAAATATGGCGCTTAATATTGATTCTTCTGCATCAATATCTTGAGGAGGTGTTTTACTTAGAAGTGGATCCTTGGCTATTGTATTTTTTTTAGGCACAATAATAATTTTAGTACTTGCATCCGGGAAAAATTAGAAATTTTCCCCGGATGACATTTAAGTTTTATATTTCTTCAGGTTCTTCAGGAAGAATATTTACTGTGATTTCCGGTTCAACATCTTTGTAAAGGCGGATAGGCACTTTGTACTCACCGATTTCTTTAATCGGTTCGGCAAGTAATATAGAACGACGTTCTACCTTAACTTCCTGCGCTTCTAATGAATTTTTGATATCATGGGTAGTTACTGACCCATAAAGATAAGTTTCTTCATGAACTTTGGCTTTAATATCACAGACAACATCTTTTACTTTATCAGCCAATTCCTCAGCAAGTTTTCTTTCTTTGGCAATCTGAAGTTCAAGTTTTGCTTTTGTTTGTTCCATGACTTTTCTATTTTGGGGTGTGGCAAGGACAGCTTTCCCCTGCGGTAGAAGATAGTTGCGGCCATACCCTGGCGCCACAGTACATTCAGTCCCTGCAATGCCAAGTGTGTCAATGGTTTCTTTTAATATTACTTTCATTTAAACCTCCAAAAAAGTTCAGCCGTTTTTTTTAAATACGGCCGACTTTTATATTATTTTATTTCATGTGGCTGTGTATCAAGTTTTCTAAAATCAATCCATGTATCAAACAATCCAAGTCCGACAACAAGGAACAAAAAAGCAGGTTGAATTGCAATTAAGATGTAAAAAAAAAATCTTACTGCAAAAGGGGCGCTCTTCTTTTGAAAAAAAAATGATACCACTGCAATTCCCTGGAAAAAATATACAAACATCAAAATGATCAAGCAGTTTACAGCAATTAATTTTATTATAGTAACAGGTAAAAATACTAAAACTGATAATACTATTACACCAAATACTAAATATTCAGGCGCTTTCCATTGAGTTAAATTGCCAATACTTTTAATGGTGATCCCTTTTTTTAATAACAGCTTTTTTATTGAAATTATGTTCAGCCATACCATTGTAAGGTACGAGTTAATAAATATTCCCGGAAAAACAAACACAAACAATGCGCTTGCTTTTTCAAGCTTTTGAGGATCAACTTTCATTTCCGGATAAAGTTGAGCAGATTCAGAAAAAAGCTGAAATGACAGGGCTTGGTATCTGGAAATAAAAGAGGATATTAAGCTTCCGATTCCTTGGTTCTGACTGGAAGAATAAATGAGCAATACAGCGCAGCAAGTCCCAAGGACTGCAAAACACGTGTATAACATAATTCTTTCAATGCTTAAGTGTTTTTCTATAAATTCACCAAGAAAAAAGCCTGTCATTAATAAAGTGCCAAAATATAGTGTATTAAATGCAACGTTACTTGTAAATACAATCAGTACGGACAGGCTTATTGCCATGATAATACCACCGCCATTCCTACCTGTTTTAAGCCTGTAAAACAGAACGGGCAAAGGTAGGAAGATCCAGGCGAAAATACCGATCAACGGTATAATATACATGATGGCAATGATCAGCATACATAAAAGGATACCGGTTAGTATATCCTTTATGGCTGCTGGTTGTATTATCGTACCCGTCACCTTAAGTTACTCCTGCTGATTTAATACATGGGTTTGCCAACAAACGGCAGCAGTGCGATCTGTCGTGACTGCTTGATTGCGACGGTAAGCTGACGTTGGTGTTTGGTACAGGTACCTGTGATTCTTCTGGGAATTATTTTTCCGCGTTCTGTGATAAATTGTCGAAGTGCTTTAGGCGTTTTATAGTTAATCTCAAGATCATTGTCTACACAGAATCTACATATTTTACGGCGTTGATAAAATCTACTTTTACCACCGCTTCTTTTATCTCTTCGGTTATTATTGTACATTGTAATTATCCTCCACTCTTAATTAGCTGGTTTCTTCTTGGGTTTCTTCAACTTTCTCATCTTCCTTGGAAGCGCCATCCGCAACTTTTTCTTTCTCAACCGTCTCTTCTTTAGCAGGCGCTTTTTCAGGCGCTTCTTCTGGTTGGGCATCAAGGATTTCTTTTTCAAGTTGTTCTACCGTTACATCATCAGAAAGAAGGATTGTCATGTATTTTAATATAGGATCACTCAAACGCATATTTCTTTCAAGCTCTTTTACAAGGTCGCCTGTTCCGCCATAGGTGAGGCAGGCGTAATGACCGCGCATTTTTTTCTTGATTTCATAGGCAAGTTTTTTGTTGCCCCATTCTTCAAAATTTAAGAGAAGACCCTTTTCTTTTTTAATGATATTTCCGATTTTATCAAAAAGATCTTGGCGTGCTTTATCTTTAAGATCTGGATCAGAAATAAAAACTGTTTCATACTTCCTCATTTGTTCTCCTTACGGATATAAAGCCCTGACAATAAGTCAGAGCAAGGATTGATACTAAAAGCAACACCTGCCTGTCAGGTATTGTACAAAAACTATTCTGTATATCATTAAAACCTTTTAGGGTCAATATTAATATGCTTATTCTTTAGGGCGATCATATGTAAGTTGGAAAATTCAAGGTTGCGATTCATTTGATTGAGTTTTTTTATAGGTCTATATATTCAGCAGCCTCTATTTATCTTAACAATTTTATACCTTATCAATTAAAATAAGTAATCCTGTTCAGGATATTTTAATGATAAAGATGATTGTATCAGTCGATTCTAACCGGTGTTTTATTTTGATTTTAAAAAGTCTTTTCTTTCGGCAAGTGCAGGAAATGTGGTCCTTGCTTCCTGTACTTTATTTAGATCAATTCGGGATTTTACAATTGTTTCTTCATCTTTGGCACTTGCAATTACAGATCCCCAAGGATCAACCAACATGCTGTGACCTGCAAATTGAACCTTATTGTTTATGCCAGATGAATTTGCTGAAATTAAAAAGCATTGATTCTCAAGCGCTCGAACTTTGTTGAACATAATCCAGGGTTCAAGTCTGAGGTGGGGCCAGGCAGAAGTAACCAGAAAGATTTGAGTACCATTGTCTACCATTTTACGGAAAAGTTCAGGGAATCTTAAGTCAAAGCAGGTCGCCATACCGATAATACCCAATGGGGTTTTTACAGTGACAGGTGATTTGCCTGGAGTGAGTAGTTCTGTTTCTCTGGATTTGTATCCGAATAAATGTATTTTTCTGTATGTGGTGAGTATGTCGCCTTGTGGTGATAAAAGCAGGCTTGTATTATAATAATGCCCATTTTCTTTTTCAATAAAACTTCCGGTGTGAATATACGCATCAATATGTTGGGCAAGACCTTGGAGCATCGTTATAGTGGGACCATCTATTTTTTCAGCCTCTTTTATATATCGATCAAAACTCATAAAACCGATGTTCCAAATTTCCGGTAAAATAACAAGATCAGCATCATGGCATTGTTCGATAGCTGCTTTGGCTTTTTTAAGGGTCGCATTCTTATTGTTTTCAACAACAGAAAATTGTATTGAGGCCACTTTCATCATAACATCCCCTTGTGTTTGATATCCCTTTCTTTTTTTACAATCAACTCATTTATAAATCAAATTGGGAAGGATCCAGATGCTTTTTTGCATATTCAATGTGTATGTTAGAGTTAAAAAAGATTTTAATAATATCTTTATCTATGAGATCGTTATCACCCATTTGCTTAAGAACGGTCTCTGTCTGACTTAATTTCATGGGATTTTTATAAGGCCTATCGAGGGCAGACAGTGCTTCAAATATGTCAGCGATGGTCAAAATTCTTGATTGAAGGTTTAACTCCTCCTTTTTAAGATGCAAGGGGTATCCTGAACCATCAAGCTTTTCATGGTGAGCACCAGCAATCACTGGGATATTAGACATTTTCTTAGGCCAGGAAAGCTTATTTAAAATTTTTTTTGATACAGACGCATGATTATTCATAATATCTCTTTCCTGAGAAGTCAATGTCCCATGGGATATGCTCAAATTTTTTAATTCATCTTTTGTCAAATAAGGTATTGACTTGCCATCAACAATGCACGACTTTTTATTAATCGATTCTAATTGATCACAAAGAGTTTGGTTTAACCCATTTTTATCCGAGTTAATAGAAGAAAGTAGTAAAAATTCTTTTTCCAGGAGGGCAATTTCTTTATCACAGGTGTTTTGTATGTGCCTTATCTCTTTTTGTTTTTTTTCATGGTCGAAAAGTGACAGTTTTTTTTCTGCAGCTTTCAATTTTAGGTTGGTCTTGAATAAATCCCATCTAAGACTGATCATTTCAATTCTGTCGTAAATTGTTTCTAACTTTGTAGATTTACCTATCAGATGATCTGGCGTCGTTATTTTTCCTGTATCATGCATAAGGGCAGCAATCCGAAGCTCATCTATCTGGTCAGAAGAAAGAGTAGTCTCTTTAAATATGGTAGCATCCTCATTAATTTTTTGAGCAATCATCAAACAAAGTTCTGTTACACGTTGTATATGACCACCGGTGTGCTTGGATTTTTCATCAATAGAGACTGCAAGTGCTTTTATAAAATCTTCAAATAATTTTTTCATATCGACAATGAGCATTTGCTGGGTCAAAATAACAGAGGCTATATTTGCTAAAGCAGCGGCTTTTTCCTGGTACTCTTTGCTGAATGGAATTGTTTGATTAGAAGAGGGGTTTTTTGAATTAATTAATTGAAGAATTCCAATAATATCATTTTCATGATTTCTCATGGGAATGACATTCATTGATTTAGTTTGATAGTTATATGCTTTATCAAATTTTTTGATCCCGTCAATTTGATATTTTTTTGATTTATACACATTATCGATATTCACAATTTCACCAGAATGGAATACATAGGATGATACATTGGACAGATTCGGCGTATGATCTTTATTATACAGTGATACAGCAGGCAGATGAATGGGGATCTCTTGATTGTTTTTTTCAAAGGTATCATTGTGAATAACATGAAAATTTAATTTTTGATTTTCAGTATCTACCAGATATAGTGTCCCGCCATCGGCTTTTGTAAATTTTCTGGCTATCGCTAAAATCATTTCAAGTAATACGCTGATGTCTTTTCCAGACCCAAGTGCTTTTCCAATTGCAGTCAACTCTGCTATTTCATCTTTCTGCTCTTCAAAAAGAGGGAATAGCACTGCTATAATATTATTGATCGTAATATTAATCAGGGAATTTTCAGAAAAACTAGTTTTATTAATCATTGCTTATCCTAAATAGAATTAATGACGGTTTTAACGATGCATATTAAAAAAATTAACAAAAATAATAGGATGAGACAAGAAAAGAAAAATCCAAAGCTATAATTCATTTGATTTTCTTGCTATTTACACTTGATTATGGCATTTATTAAACCTTAAATAAAAAATGATCTATCAGTATATTAAGAATAGTGTCTCATAAGGAGTAAGTGTAATGGAGGAGCGGTATCATCCGGAATTGGTAGAACCCAAATGGCAGGCATATTGGAAAGAAAATCAGCTTTTTAAAGTTTCTTGTGATCCATCAAAAGAAAAGTATTATCTGTTAGAGATGTTTCCATATCCTTCCGGGAAAATACATATTGGCCACGTTCGTAATTATACCATTGGTGATGTGGTTGTCCGGTACAAACGGATGCAAGGGTTTAATGTTCTTCATCCCATGGGATGGGATGCATTTGGTATGCCTGCTGAAAATGCAGCCATTGATAATAATACTCATCCGGCAGCATGGACATATGACAATATTACAGCCATGCGGGAACAACTTAAAAAGATGGGATTTTCTTATGACTGGGACCGTGAAATTGCCACCTGCCGTCCAGAATATTATAAATGGGAGCAATGGCTCTTCCTGAAAATGTTGGAAAAAGGAATGGCCTATCGAAAAGAATCCTATGTGAATTGGTGTGAGAAATGTAATACAGTTCTTGCCAATGAACAGGTTGAGCAGGATAAGTGCTGGAGATGTTCTCAGACCGTTCAGCAAAAAAAATTATGGCAGTGGTTTTTTAAAATTACTGACTATGCCGAAGATCTTCTTATTCATTGTGATAAGCTGCCAGGCTGGCCTGATAAAGTAACGGTCATGCAGAAAAACTGGATCGGGAGAAGTGTCGGTTCTGAATTGAAATTTCAAATCCATGGCAAAGAGGATGATATCGTGGTGTTTACCACAAGACCAGATACGATTTTTGGTGCAACGTTTATGTGTCTTGCGCCTGAGCACCCTCTGGTTGAAACCCTTTCAAAAGGGACGGATAAGGAAAATGAAGTCAAAGCCTTTGTCCAAAAGATATCCAGCCAGGAACGATCTGCTGAAGGGATAGAAAAATATGAAAAAGAGGGTGTCTTTACTGGTGCGTATTGCATTAATCCGGCAACTGGAGAAAAGATTCCTGTTTATACAGCAAATTTTGTTTTAATGGAATATGGCACTGGCGCTATTATGTCCGTTCCTGCGGGAGATCAAAGAGATTTTGAGTTTGCCAGGAAATATGGACTTGAAATACGAATTATTGTACAACCCGAAGAAGAAGAATTTGACCCAAATACAATGGAACAAGCCTATACAGGCGAAGGTGTAATGGTCAATTCCGGTAAATTCAATGGCATGGATAATAAAAAAGCCATGGATGTGATGACCGATTGGCTGGAGAAAAAAGGCAAAGGGAAAAAGACAGTTTCCTATCGATTAAGAGACTGGGGTATTTCAAGGCAACGATACTGGGGAGCCCCGATCCCTGTTATTCATTGTCCAGATTGTGGTGTGGTGCCTGTCCCGGAATCTGATCTTCCCATAAAACTTCCCGAAGATGCCAATCTTTTAGAAAAGGGGGGATCTCCTTTATCCAATCTTGATTATTTTAAAAAAGCCACTTGCCCTTCCTGCGGTTCAGAAGATGCTAAAAGAGATACGGATACCATGGATACGTTTGTGGAATCTTCTTGGTATTATTTAAGGTATTGCTCACCCCGATATGATAAAGGCATGTTTGATCCTGAAGAAGTAAAATACTGGGCACCTGTAGACCAATACATTGGTGGTGTGGAACATGCCGTACTTCATTTATTGTATTCACGTTATTTTATGCGGGTGTTACATACGCTTGGAATGATAGACTTTAAAGAGCCTTTTACAAGACTGCTTACACAAGGCATGGTTTGCAAAGAGACGATGACATGTCCTGAGCATGGATTCCTTTATCCTGAAGAAGCTAAAAAAATTGAAGAAGGTAAATTTATATGTACCAAATGTAACAATGATGTGGAATTGGGCCGTGTGATTAAAATGTCCAAATCCAAAAAAAATGTTGTTGATCCCAATGAGTTGCTTGAAAAATACGGAGCCGATGTAACCCGATTGTTCTCATTGTTCGCAGCACCACCGGAAAGGGATCTTGAGTGGAGTGAAGATGGTGTTGAAGGCAGCCATAGATTTGTAAACAGGGTATGGCGTCTTGCGCTTGAGTGCATTGGGAAAATAGATAATCCTCAAGGATTTAATGGTGCAGCATCTGATCTTTCTTCATCACAGGCAAAAGAGCTGTATATCAAAGCGAATCATACCATAAAAAAGGTAACAGATGATATTGATAAAAGCTTTCATTTTAATACAGCCATTTCTGCTGTAATGGAACTGGTTAATGGTGTGTATGCAATAGATATTGATTCTGCAGATGCTGAGTTGAAAGAAGTCATTCTTTTTAGCCTTGAGAGCATACTTTTATTGTTGTCTCCAATACTTCCACATTTTTGTGAAGAACTTTTTGAAAAATTGGGTAAGAAAGGATCGATACTTGAAAGGCCATGGCCTTCTTACAGAGAAGATTCTCTTGAAACAGACGAAGTCCTTGTGATTGTTCAGGTTAATGGAAAACTTCGATCAAAATTTACAATTGCTACGGATTGTGATGAAGCAGTTCTCAAAGAGACTGCATTGGCTGATAAAAAGATCATAAAGCATATGGGCGGAAAAGAACCCAAAAAGGTTATTGTTATCAGAAAAAAACAAACACTTATAAATATTGTGGTTTAATATGAAAAAAACAAAATGGTTGAGTGCTGTTTGCCTGTTCGTGTTTTTTGCATCCTGTGGTTACCAGTTCGAAGGTGGCGGCTATATAAATAAAGATGTGACGCGAGTTGCTGTTAAGGTGTTTGAAAATAAAAGTTCAGAAATAAGTGCTGGAATTCTATTTACCAATTCCTTGATAAGAGAGATTATTGAAAAGACAGATACAACTATTGTAGATGAAAAGGATGCTGCTGCTGTTGTTGTGGGGAAGATAAAAGCCATTACATTTTCTACCTTGTCGCGGTCAACCACAGAATCGGTTGCGGAAAGAAGGGTGTCAGCTGTGATTGATTTGAAACTTGTCAATAAGGATGGAGATGTGATCTGGTCTGTTAAAGATTTTGCTTCAGATGACAATTACACAGTTTCTGAAGATAACATCATTGATGAAACCAGCAAAAGGGAGGCAGTAGAAAAAATTGCTGAAAGAAGTGCTGAAAAAATAATTAGCAAATTACTAATTGATTTTTGAGCAAGCCCGTAAATAGTATAAAGACAGGATTTATTTTTTAGTCTATAAAATAAACCCTGTCTTGAATTTTGTAATGGAAATATTAAACGTGAAAGCGTTATGCGTTCATGAACTTGAATAGTCTTGAAATTTTTCTGGAAGCAGTCTTTTTATGAATAACGCCTTTTTTAGCGGCTTTATGAAATGCAGATTGAGTCTTTCTCAAAATTTCATCTTTGTTGTCGCTGCCTTCTTCTTTTGCAATGCGAATCTTTTTTTCCAGATTTTTAAGTGTCGTTTTCACAGATCTGTTTCTAAGCCGTCTTACCTGGCTTTGTTTTTCACGTTTTTTTGCGGATTTATGGTTAGCCAACTTGGTATAGCTCCTTATATAAGTGTATTAAATTTAAAATTAAGCCATATTTCAAAAACGAAAAGATATATGGTTTGATATTTTTTGTCAAGGAAAACTTGTGAGAAAGATCTTTAAAAATGCCGCCCTTATCAGCAGTTTAACTTTTGCCAGCCGTGTCTTAGGGGTTGTCAGGGATGCACTTATAGCCACATATTTTGGAATATCAACCCATAGTGATGCTTTTTTTATTGCCTTTCGGCCATTTGATCTTGTAAGAAAATTGTTTTCCGAAGGAAGTTTGAGTATTTCATTTATTCCGGTATTCACAAAGACGATGGAAAAACAAGGGCGTTCGAAAGCAATTGCCATGGTATTCTCTTTTTTTTGTTTTCTTTCTTTAGCCGGGATTATTATTATGTTAGCGGGTATGTTTTTTACCCCGCTGATTGTTAAAGTCATTGCTCCAGGGTTTGTCAGGTCATCATATCAGTTTGGGCTGACAATTATTCTACTAAAAATTATGCTGCCATATTTCTGGTTGATTTTTATTACAGCACTTTGTATGGGGGTGTTGAATTCTTTGGAAAATTTTGGTGTTCCCGCTTTAGCACCTATCATATTTAATTTGACTATCATCGCGTTTACAATTCTTATTACCCGTTATTTTAACACCCCAATAATGGGCCTGGCTGTTGGGGTTACGGTCGGAGGTATACTTCAACTTGCTATCCAGATTCCTTTTATGATCCGACTGGGGATGCTAAAGATTTCTTTTTTTCAAATCTTTCAGCCTGAGGTGTTCACCATTATAAAAATAATGATTCCCTGCATGATCGGGGCTGCTTCTTATCAGATTAATATCATGGTGGCATCTTTTTTTGCTTCAAAACTTGATCAAGGAAGTGTGTCATTTCTCTATTTTGCTGACCGTTTGGTACAATTTCCTTTGGCATTATTTGCTGTATCTGCAGCCACAGTTTTTTTGCCGGAGCTTTCAAAAAAGGCAATTTCAGGTAAGCTGACTGAAATTTCCCATCTTTTTTCAGATGGCGTTAAGCTTGTCCTTTTTATTACAATTCCTGCAATGGCTGGCTTGATGGCCCTGAATGAAGAAATCGTCGCATTATTATTTGGATATGGTGCTTTTAGCGAAGTGGCCATTCAAAATACTGCAGATTGCATGTTCTTCCTTGTTTTGGGATTATGGGCCTTCACTGGGGTACGATTGTTTGTTACTTTGTATTATGCCTTATCCAGTATCAAAATTCCATTTTATTCGGGCATCCTTTCCATTGGATTAAATATAGGTTTTTGCTATTTATTTTTAGACAGCTTTGGACTTAGAGGGCTTGTTGCTTCTGTTTCTATAGCTTCTATAATTGGTTTCGTCTTTTTGTTTGTTAATATTCCAGGTATTGTAAAGATAGAAAAAAAGCAGATCATTGTTTCTGCTTGCAGATCACTTTTTTTATCTGTTATAATGTTTTTCCTGGTTAAACTGGCAGCAACTTTTATCCTGACAGAAGGGCTTAATAATTTTTGGTTTGGAATGGGTGTGACAGGATGTATTCTTTTTGGTGTAACATTTTATTTTATAGTAAATACTCTTATTTCAAGCCCGGAGATTCAGATATTGAAAAAGGCCATGCTTAGAGAATAAATTATGGTAAAAGAATAGACAATGACAGTGATTAAAAAAACAGGCATTTTTATCTCTTTACTTATTATAATGCTATTGTTCGGGCTGATTGTTTTTTCAGAAAAAGGAGTGATGGATTATAAAGTATTAAAGAAACAGGAAACCGAAATCCTTGAGCAGACACAAATAGTTGAACAGAATAATCAAAAACTGGAAACTGAAATAAAAAGTTTAAAAACGGATATTGATTATATCAAACATATTGCAAAGCATGAGCATGATATGACAGAAGAGGATGAGCTCATTTTTAAAGAAAAACGCGTTAATAAAAAGGACACACCATGACTGACGATATTCAAACTCTTGAATTGGCAAAAATATATGAAAGCCAAGGCTTTTTTAAAGATGCCCTAAACATTTATTCGGCTTTGGATATACAGGACTCTTCTAATGAAACCAAAGCGGGGTTAAAGCGCATGGAAAAAGAGATGGAGAATGAAGGGCAGGAGGGGCATGCTAACCCTGAAAAAAAGATATCAAAGCTTTTTGAAAAATGGTTGATGTTGATGGTTTTAAAGCAACGGTTGAACAATTTCAAAAAAATAAAAGTGCGTTTAACATAGTAAAATGGTTAAAAATGATCTAAAAGGCTGTTTTATCCTTATTGCTGTTGCTGTAATCTCCGCCTTTTTATTTAATCAATTTTCTCCTTTCGGTATTGCAGTCTTTGGTCAATGGGAAACATCAAAAGGGGTTGTTTCAGCAGGCTCAAAGACCCAATCTTTAAATGCTTCAATTGAAATTAACCATCCTGACATCATCAAACAGATCGTTGAAAAAAAACAAAGAATTATTTTAGATGTAAGACCCACTGAAACGTATAATCAAGGGCATTTGCCTGGTGCATTATCATTCCCATTAATGGATTTTGACCAAATGGTTGAACAATTGCTAACGTCAATCAAGAAAGCCTCTCCTATACTGGTATATTGTTCAAGCGTTGAGTGTACAGACAGCCATACGTTTGCAGAACGGTTGAAAAACATGAAATATGAAAATGTAAAAGTATTTTCAGGTGGATTTAGACAATGGGAAGAAAAAGGATTTAATATAGAAAAAAATGAAGAATAATTTTACAGTCATCCTTTGTTTTATTATTAAATTAGTTCTTGGCATAACATTTGTGTATGCCAGCTGGCACAAAATTGAAGATCCAGCGGAATTTGCTAAAATTTTATATGGATATGCACTTTTCCCTGGATTCGTTATTAACATTTTGGCAATCGTTATTCCATTTGTGGAGCTGGTAGCAGGATTCAGCCTGATGATGGGATTGTTCCCAAGATCTGCCGTATTGATTTTAAACGGTTTACTTTTAGGGTTTATTTTAGTCATTGGATTTAATTTGTTACGGGGACATCAATTTGATTGCGGGTGTTTTTCACTGGCAAGTCAAACCAGTACAGCATCAAATATTTCTTATTTGATCAGGGATGGTTTGTTATTAATAGCAGGAATTTATTTTTATAAGGCCTCAGCTACTGCATCCTGACAATCCGAAATCCTAAACTATTCCTTCTTACACCCGGCTTATATAAACTTCTGTAGGCAGACCGCTGATATTTACTTGTCTGATACCATCCACCGCCACGAATAATTTTATGCGCCCCTTTTTTATTCAAGGGATCTACAATGTTATCTTTATAGGTATTTGTAACAACACCAACTCGGGTTCTCCAGAAGTTGCGCTGTTTGCATGAATCTTGCACCCATTCCTGGACATTTCCATGCATGTCATATACTCCCCAATTATTGGGGAATTTGGTTTTTACTGGACGGGGTTTGAAATCTCTAGCAGGATCAGCAAGACCTGTATTGTAACAATACCACGCCATCTCTATAATAGTGGGCTCAGGTTCATTACAATTAAAATTAGTGATGGTCATAGGCCCGCCGGCAAAAGCGGTTGTAGAACCTGCCCGGCAGGCATATTCCCATTCCGCTTCTGTTGGCAGTCGATATTTGTTAGTTCCTTCCCATTCATTCAGCACACGGATGAATTCAACACATTGATTCCAGGATACTGTATCAACCGGGTAACTTTTTCCCAATTTTGAAAATGAAGAGGGGTTAAATCCTACCAGTTTTTCCCATTGTCCCTGGGTAACCTCGGTTTCTCCAATATAGAAGGCTTTTGAGATTATGACTTTGTGACGTTTCTCATTCCACTGCCGACCTTTTTCAGATTTCGGGCTCCCCATTAAAAAATTTCCTGAAGGAATGAGGACAAACCGCATGCCTAATTTATTTGTAAAGATATCTGCCTGTGCAGAAGGCATCTGGTAAATTAAGCTTAGGCTTAAGGCAATGAGGGTCGGAAAAATGATTTTTAAACAGTATTTCATGGGTTATCCCTGATAATTTATCAAAACAGTCTGTGTTAATAACCCTATCATATTATTGATCATTAGTTCAATAATGAAATTTTAGTAATATTTTATGATTATTAGGTTGAAAATACCGTTTAAAGTGATATTAAGTTGATATCACTTTAAAATTATAATACAGGAGCTTTTCGATGAAACTTAAAGGTAAACCTGAATCAAAGATACCAACCACTAAAACCAATACAAATAAAAGAAAGGTACCTGCGGGAACAAATGCTGAAAAAAAGATTGAATATTCTATAATTAAAAAAAATGAATTTGCGCTAATTCTTTTTGGCGCTTTGATGTTAACTGTCATTATTTTTTTTCTTTTTTTCAGATCTTCAGGAACAAAAATCGAATCAAATATAAAAAAATCGACTGCAAGTACCTCTTTTGCAGAACTTGAAACAAGAATTGAAAAAATAGAACAAATACTTCAAATCCAGGATAAATCTTTAAACCCGGATGGTAAAAGTAAAATACAAGGTATTGACCCCGTAAAAGAGAGGGTGACACGGCTTGAAACAGCATTTTCAGTTAAGTTTGATTCGTTAATCGAACGAATGGGAAAACTTGAAAGAAATATTTCACAGATTAAAAAAAGACCGGTTGTAGCTAAGGCATCAAAACCAGCTGTAAAAAAAGCTGTAATTCCTGTAAAAAAGTCTATAACAAAAGAGAAAAAGTCATCTATGTTTCATACGGTTCAAAAAGGGGAAACAATATATAGTATAAGCAAAAAGTATAATACCAGTATCAAAACCTTACAAAAATTGAACAATTTTACCAAAAGCACAAAGATCTATCCGGGGAATAATATTCTCATTCGGTAAAGAATTTTAAGAGGACTTAATCTAAATTTAAGTCCTCCACTGGAAAATTCAGTTACAATAAAATAGTTTTGACATTTTATTAATATTCGATATAATCGGTAACACTTCATATCTAAGTTTCGATCCGCACGTTAAAAGATCTGATTTCCTTCCACTGCTTTTTTTATTAATTTCTTTATTATTTATCAGGAGGTTATTATGAGTGACAGTGTTTACAAAGTTATTGATCTCGTCGGTTCCAGTCAAACTTCATGGGAAGAGGCAGCCACGAATGCCATTGAAAAGGCAGCTGGCTCAATTAACGACTTAAGAATTGCAGAAGTCCAAAAACTTGATGTCAAAATTGAAGCGGGAAAGCCGGCTCAATTTAGAACAAATCTTAGGCTGTCATTTAAGTATCAGGATTAAATGACCTAAATTGAGAATTGTCCGTCAGGTTGGCGTGCGCGATAAAAGTTAATATTTAATTTGGGTGATAAAAGATTTGACCTTGGTTAAATCTTTTATACCATAGCTTTTTTCGACACCGGAAGAGACATCTACGCCTGCAGGTTTGGCTGCTCTAACAGCCTGACGGATATTATCAGGGCTCAGTCCTCCTGCGAGAATAATAGGTGTTTGGGTTTTTAGTTGACAAGATAATTCATAATTCCAGGATTCTGCATTACCCCCTGGAAGAACACCCTTGCCATATTCGATAAGAAAAAAAGAAGGGGGTGTATACTGATCCGCCTGTTCCAATAAAGGCTCTTTTGTTGCAAAAAGAGCTTTAATGACAATAAGATTTTCATTTAACAGCCGGTCAATCAGCTCTGGGGGCTCATTCCCATGGAGCTGAACGCCTTTTAAACCACAGGTATCGGCTTTTTCCATGATACTATCAAATGATTCATCTACAAATACACCAATACTCATAATATGATCAGGTAAAGCCTTTGATATTTGAGTGGCTTTTTTTATAGATACATTTCTGGGGCTTTTTTCAAAAAAAACCAGCCCAATGGCGTCTGCACCTATATTCACACAATCAAGGGCATTTTGAGGGTCAGTCAATCCACAGATTTTTATCCAGGGACTCTTTTGAGTGGCTTTTTTTGTTCTATGATTATTCAACGTTTCTAAGTGTCTTAATAAAGGATTCACTATTATTTGCTCTTACTATACTTTCACCCACAAGAAAGTTGAAAATATTGGCGGACAGGCCCTTTTGAATGTCATCAAAAGATGCGATTCCACTTGCTTCTACAGGAATAATATCCTCTGGAAGAATCGCTGCAATCCGTTTGGAAATATTTAAATCAGTTTCAAGGGTTTGCAGGTTTCGATTATTCATATCAACAACCTTTGCCTCACAATCATACGCAATTTCAAATTCTTTTTCCGACGTAATTTCAACCAAAGGTTCCATGTCAAGCTCTCTTACCAGATGGATATAATCCTTCAGTTGGTCTTTGGACAGAATAGTTGTAATCAACAGGATTGAAGAGGCCCCTGCCTTTTTTGCTTCAAAAATCTGGTAAGAGCTAATGGTAAAGTCTTTTCTTAGGACAGGCAGATCCGTGTTTGCACATACAACTTCAAGATCATTTAAACTGCCTTTAAAATATTGGGATTCTGTTAGCACAGAAATCGCACGGGCCCCTGCCTTTGTATATGTTTGGGCACAGGTAACCGGATCAAGGTCAATGTTGATATCCCCTTTGGATGGAGATGCTTTTTTAACTTCAGCAATAATACCAATATCATCAGAACAGCTTTTTTTCATGGCATTAAAAAAGCTTGTATTCGGTGATGTGTCTTCTGCCTCCCTGCGAATTGTGTTTTGTGGAATCTTAGATTTGTTCGAAGACACTTCAAAGGATTTAATCTCCAATACTTTTTTTAAAAAACCTTCGATGGCCATTTTATCCATTCTCCCGGGTGTATTGAGCAAGCAGTTCCAGTTTTTCAAGGGCCTTGCCTGTATCAATGGACTTTTTAGCAAGTTCTATTCCGGTTTTGATATTGTCTGCCATTTGTGCTGCTACCAATGCAACACCGGAATTTAAAATAACAATGTCCCTTTTGGGCCCTTTTTCGCCATTTAAAATGGCTTTTGTGATGGATGCATTCTTATTAACATCCCCGCCAACAAGATCTTTGGGCTCTGTATAATCTTCGAAGAAATCAAGGGGATCAAGATCATAGGATCGAATAGACCCATCATTAAGCTCAGAGACTCTTGTCTTTGCTGTAGTTGTAATTTCATCCATGCCATCATGACCGTGAACTACAAACGCTTTTTCAACCCCTAAAATTTTTAATGCCTGAGCAAACATTTCTGTAAGTTGAGGCGCATAAACACCTAAAAGCTGGCAACTGGCAGCAGCAGGATTGGTTAAAGGTCCCAACATGTTAAAGATACTTCTGATACCACAGTCCTGCCTTGCTTTTCCGGCAAATTTCATAGAACCATGGTACATGGGGGCGAACATGAATCCGATGCCTATTTCATTAATGGCTTCTTCCACGATTTCAGAATCAACATTTAGATTAACGCCGAGCGCTTCTAAAACATCTGCACTGCCGCATTTGCTTGAAATACTCCGATTTCCATGTTTGGCAACTGTCACACCAGCACCTGCGACTACAAATGCTGTTGTTGTCGAGATATTGAATGATCCTGAAGCGTCTCCGCCCGTACCGCACGTATCTATTACTTTTTTGGACAACGCTTGAATTTTAACTGCTTTGCGACGCATAGCTCTTGCCGCACCTGCCAGTTCTTCAAAAGTTTCTCCTTTTGTAGCAAGCGCTGCCATGAATGCCCCAACCTGGGCTTCGGTGATTTCACCCGAAAAAATATCCATAAGCATGGATGCGCTGCTGTCCTGATCAAGGTCTTGTTTAGCAATTATTTTATTTAAATTTTCTGTAAAAGTCATGATTCTTATGCTCCTTTAATAAAATTTCGTATCAGCCTTTTCCCCACTGTAGTCATAAAGGATTCAGGATGAAATTGAACGCCCTGGGTGGGGTGGTCTTTATGTCGTATTCCCATGATTTCCCCATCTTCAGTCCTTGATGTGACAAGCAAGTCAGAGGGTAGCTTTTTTTCAGAAACAGCCAGGGAATGATACCGCATTACAGAAAAAGGTTTCTTTATCCCAGAATAGATATGTTCACCATCCGATGTGATCTTGGATGTTTTTCCATGCATGATTTTTTTAGCATGGATGACTTTACCGCCAAAGCTCTGGGCGATCACCTGATGTCCAAGACATACACCAAGAAGGGGAATCTGTCCTGAAAACTGTTTAACCACATCCAATGAAATACCCGCATCTTCTGGCCGACCTGGCCCAGGAGAGATGACAATGGCATCAGGATTTAAGATTTTAAGGTCATCAATACTTACTTTATCGTTTCTAAAAACTTTTACATCCACACCGGTATGCAGAATATAGTGAACCAGATTAAAGGTGAACGAATCATAATTATCTATCATTGCAACTAACATTTATCTGCCTCCACTATTATTACCAAGAGCAAGTTTTAGTGCCGTCTCTACACTTTTGGCTTTATTTTGACATTCCAATAATTCTTTTTCAGGATCAGAATCGTAGACAATTCCGGCACCTGCCTGAACCGTTAATTTATTATTTTCAATTACCGCTGTTCGAATAGTTATGGCAAAATCCATGTTTCCGGTAAAGGAAATATATCCAGCAGCTCCACCATAAACTCTTCTGGATGTATTCTCAAGTTCTGAGACGATTTCCATGGCCCTGATTTTGGGCGCCCCTGTTAAAGTACCTGCCGGAAAAGTGGCTTTAAAAAGGTCATAGGCATCATACTCTTTTTTTATATCACAGGTGATGTTAGACACCAGATGCATAACATGGGAATAGCGTTCAACCACCATGGTGTCAGTGACCTGGACAGTGCCAGCTTCAGCCACTCGCCCTAAATCATTTCTACCCAGATCAATCAGCATGACATGTTCAGCTTTTTCTTTATCATCATTCAAGAGTTCATCAGCCAATTTTCTGTCTTCCTGTTCGGTTTTACCACGGGGTCTTGTCCCGGCAATCGGTCTTAATGTGGCAATATCATTTTCCAGCCTGACCATGGTTTCAGGTGAAGAACCCGCAATAATTAACTCTTTAAAATTCATAAAAAACATATAAGGAGAAGGATTAATATACCGTTGAGCACGATAGATAAGAATGGGATCAACATCGACTTTACAAGTGAAAGGCTGAGAATAAACCGCCTGGAAAACATCCCCTTCAATAATATGGTCTTTAATCTTTTCAACACCTGCCATATATTCAGCAGCGGATGTTTCAGATTCAAGTTTCACATCAATTGAGGGATTGTTTTTCTCTTGGACAAATGGGGTATGAATTCTATCAAACATATTATTAAGATCATCTTGAGCGGATTCATAAACCGATTCACAATCATTTTCTTGGACATAACAAATCTTAAGACAGGTTAATATCTGTTTTATATTGTCAAAAATAATCATTTCATCTGGAATAATAAAATGGGCATAGGGTGTATCCTCCGGCAAAGAAACCGGAATCTCTTCAAAAAATGACACCATCTCATAGGTAAAGTATCCTGTAAATCCACTCCAAAATCTGGGCAGTTCAGGTATTTGTGCGGGAATAAATCCATTGGAAAAGTCCCTGATAATGGATAAAGGGTCATTGTTGTGGGGAATATTTTTAGTTTCTTTTTTGGTTTTTATCTCGACATGATCTGAAAATATCTTAATAGTACCAAATGCAGATACCCCTAAAAAGCTATATCTTGCCCATCTTTCGCCGCCTTCCACACTTTCTAATAAAAAGCTTTCTTTATCTTTATGATAGAATTTTTGCAAAATAGACACAGGTGTTTCAGTATCTGCTAGAATCTGGGTGCAAACGGGTATAACATTTGCTGTTTTGGTCAGGTTTAAAAATTTTTGTTTATCAGGGAATTGTTTTAAAATCATTCTCTTTATTCCTTAAAATTAAAAAAAGCCTGCAATGGTTTATTTAGTAAAGCAGCCTTTTAATATACAAAGGCTGCGACAATGTTTTGCTGCCGCAGCCTTTATTTGTTTTTATATTTTTTGAACTCTTATTCTGACGGCAGCTTCACCCATATCCAGCTTTGCCACCACCAGGTAAATAAATTTTTGTTATGTAAGTCGTTTATTTTCATGTTTTTCTATATATAATTTTTTACAATAAATAAACGAGATTTTATATTGTGTCAAGAAAAATGTTTCTTTGAATAGAAACAAAAATTGAGTTGTCCGCACCAAATTTAAATATTAGTTTATCTTAAAAAATATTATTGAGTATTTAAGTTTCGACGCCTGATTTCATAATTGGCCCCGGCTTATGCTCATCGAGGTTTATAAATAAGCGTGACTTACAGATAGTCTATGGTGGTTCATTAGAAAAGGACCGAATCTGCATTCAGAATATTCCTCACCATAATTCAATTTTTTTATTCGTATGTTATTGTTGGACCAATTTTTAATATTAATGACGTTCCCCCGGAATATAAAAAGGCGACCGTTCGGAACAGCCAAGAGCTTTTTGGCTCTCTTATAATGAAGCATAAGACCCATAACCACATAAAAATTCTGGCTAAATCTTCGGGCTTTTTCTCTCAACTGGAAAGTTAATCGGATTGAACCCGTTTGATCATGTTTTTAACATCTGTATTGGCGTTTCTGATCGTAAGATGTACCCCTGGGTGTTTGTTTTGAAATACTCTGAAAATTTGATCAGCAAAAGCTTGACCTATCTGAGTAACACCTTCAAAATCCAAAACAACTTCAACAAATCGATCGAACCTTGTAATCAATCGTTTTGCCTGGGACCTGGAAAGCAAAGCTTCTCCTTCATGCTCCATGAGTTTAACAGGAATGATGGTTTTATGAAAGCTGGGGTCTTTATTCGGATCTGCGTACTCATCAAAAATATCTTTCAATTGAGCTGAAGAGGTCTTGTTTATTCTCATCAATACTCCAGTGCCATCTATATCTCTTTGGCCTTCCCAGATCACCCCATCAACGTTTCCACTGCCAACAAAATTCAATCTATGAGAAATAATAACAAATGTATCAAACACCCTCGAAGTAAAAAAGATACCTTCGCCTGAATGATTTTCTGGGTCAGACGTGAATTTTCCTTTCGCAAGTTCTAATATAGCTTGATTTGAGCGTTCCAAACCTAATGCCCTTTTTATTTTTCTGAAGATCCCAATCCCTCTGTCGATAATTCTGAATTCAACGTTTAAAAAATCATATATCAACCAGATTATAATATTGTCTGATTCAGAGTGATCAATTACATTGTTGACCATTTCCGTAAAACCGTATTGGCAGATATTTCTAACATTGGCATTTAAGGACTTGAGATCTGGAGAAATATCATTTCGCCAAATGATGTCCTCCTCTAAATTTTTATTTTTATATTCCCAACGTTTTTTCGTTTGGACTAATTTATACTTCGGATACCGGTTGGAACCTGTTTTCTCAACGATGCGGTCACGATCCAGTTCTTTCAAATATTTCAAAACAGTCGGTTTCGTGATACCAAAGTGTTCGCACGTTTGTTGAGTTATCTGGTTTGGATTGCTCGAAACATTAGTAATAATATATTTTTTAATAAGTTCCACAACCTCTTCCGTGAATCTCATGACAAACCTCTATGTTCTTAAGGTAAAAATAAACTGATTAAACCTAATCCTAAAGATAACATAAAAGTTAAAATATGTTTTGTAAAGTAAAAATAAAAAACCCCTATTTTTGATTTCAAGTTTTCCGAGGGATCAAGATCAATGACGGATAATGAGGAAAACGGTGGCATTTTTCGTGTAAATGTTGTGCAAATAATTTGAGATATACTTGAATCAGGGGATTTATTAGACTTTTGCTTATGACTATAATTCCGGGATAAAAGCCCTGTCAAACATAGCGCTTACTTCTTGAATTAATTTGAAATCGTTTTAAAATTTAAGGGCAAAGATTACTGTCTGAAGTCCATATTGCCTTTAAAGTAGATAGGGGATCAGTCTTTTGACCAATCCCCTATAATTTTATCTGTAAAGATTAGCAATCCAGTGAATAGCTTCTGCATCACTGACTTTCCCAAGATATCTTTGGGTGGTAGAAAAATTCGAATGTCTGAGAATTATTTTTGAAACAATTTCAATTGGAACCCCTGATCTGCTTGCATAGGTGGCAGCGTGTCGTCTAAGGTCTTGCGGATTCAATTTCACACTTATCATTTTTCCTGCATTTTGAACAAGTTCACTTGCTCTGGTGTATCCCACAGGAAATACTTTGTTGTCATCTTCCAGATTAACGGAGGAGATGTATTCTCGCAGTCGATCAGCAACTTTTTTAGGAATATAAACAATCTCGGTCTGATTTCCACTCTTTGGATCTGATAAAACCAGCTTTCTATCGTGCACATTCTTGACTTTTAACTTCAGAACTTCCCCGGCTCTCATACCGCCTCTTGCCATTAATTCGAGCAATAAACGGTTTCTGGGATTATTAGTTTTAAAAATAATTTCATCGACAACGTCTCTGTCAAGAATTGTCCATGACTTTGCTTTGGCTTTTTTGAATGTTTTTTTTAATAATGGTGAGTCACAAGGATTTGCTAAAGTTGAATCAAATGAATCTTTAATAAAATTGAAAAGTGCCCTGAGTAAGGAAAATTTGAGTTTTTGGGTTGATTGCTTTTGGCCGTCAGTAACCTTGGTCAAAAAAACCATAATATCATCAGATGTGATTTTTGATATTTTAAAATTGCCGTATTCTTTTCTGAAGCGGGATAAAAAAAAAGGGAATTTCTAACCGTGTTTTGTTTTGAATTTATTTGTTGGTAGCCAAGAATAGCGAGGATTGTGGCACCGGGAATGCCGCATCATATTACCCAAAGAGGGAATAGACGGTTACCAGCCTTTTTTTCTGATAAGGACTACAGCACCTATATCGATTTGATGAAAGAATGGTGTGATAACCGTGGAGTAGAAATAGGGTCCTACTGCCTGATGCCAATCACGTTCATTTAATTGCTGTGCTTAAGACTAAAGAATCCTTAAAGCTTGCTAAAACACAACCTTTAATTCAACAGGTTGATAAAGATTGGAGTGAATTTTTGTTAGAACGTCTTGGATCAAAAATGCAAAGCCGGTTACAGAAGCATGAGAGAACAGGTCGGCCGGTGGGGAATATCCAATTTATTGAAAGTTTGGAAAAATCGCTGGGTATGGCGCTCAAACCTAAAAAGCCGGGGAGAAAACCGAAGAAATAGGTATGGTGTCCCCCTAATCAGTGGTGTCCCCCTAATCAGAGGAAATATAAGGAATTATCCGATTTTTTGGATTCTCAATTTTAATGGGTGTCAGTGTTAAAACATGAGAGGAAAAGAATGAATAAAAAAATAGCCTTGTATAGAACCCAATTACAATCCTAAAAAAAAATCATCCAAATCAGGGCATTTGTTTATCCAGATACTGTTTTATACTCTGTTCACCTTTATTCACCTATTAAGTCACAAGCGCCATCTGATATAGGATTGCCTAACGAGAAACCTATTCCGGACCGTCATAAAATTCACAACCATCATCAGGGTTGTTGTTTAAATCCAGGTAGCCTTCTTCACAAACATAAGAACAAACAGGGTAAGACCCTGAAGGATCACAGACGCCTTGAGCATTAGGTTTATCATATATCTGAGTACAATCCATGAGACAATTGCCGCATGCATAATCCAAATCATAGAAACCGGTGGATGGATTCACCCAGCCCTCATCTACTTCACCATCACAGTCGTTATCAATGCTGTCACAAATTTCTTCACCAGGGGTTTTGGCAACGGCAGAACAAGTTTCTGAACCGCTCGGGTCATTAGAATTACATATAAACACCCCATATGCTGTACATGCTCCAGTACCGACAACACAAGATTGATTTTTTAATGGCCAGTCCTCATCTACTTCACCATCACAGTCGTTATCAATGCCGTCACAAATTTCCTGACCAGGGTTATTGGGAGTAACGGAACAAGTTTCTGAACCGCTCGGGTTATTAGAATTACATATAAACACTCCATATCCAGTACATGCTCCTGTACCAACAACACAAGATTGATTTTTTAGTGGCCAGTCTTCATCTACTTCACCATCACAGTCGTTATCAATGCCGTCACAAATTTCCTGACCAGGGTTATTGGGAGTAACGGAACAAGTTTCTGAACCGCTCGGGTTATTAGAATTACATATAAACACTCCATATGCAGTACATGCTCCAGTACCGACAACACAAGGTTGATTTTTTAATGGCCAGTCCTCATCTACTTCACCATCACAGTCATTATCTTTATTATCACATTGTTCAGGTGCTCCAGGATAAATGTGAGGATCCATGTCGTTGCAGTCGTCCAAGGCGATAAATCCATCCTGATCATTATCTTGATCAAAACAGTCATTACAACCATATTTTGATGCAAAAATTATCAAATCTTTATTATCAACATCACCGTCATTATCAAAATCACCAGGACAGGTACTTTCCAAACCACAAGAGCCTGAAACACCAATCAATGCAACATCAGAATGGGTATCGTACTGGTTGTTTGTAACCTCCAAAGTGATTTCATAAAGACCGGGATCCATGTTGTCCAGACTGATAATTGCTTCTCCAGTTGCAAAAAAAACCTCAGTAGTAAATCGATTCAAAATAGTCCAATTATAAGATATAATGGTCCCGTCCAGGTCATGGGAATTGCTGCCATCTATTATAACAGAGTTGAACACCACCTGATCTGGTCCGGCATCTGCAACTGGCTGGATTGCATGTACAGTATTCAAAAATAAAAAAACGATAAAAAAAACAGCCGCTAAAACCCCTGAATGTTTCATCTTTCCTCCTGATTATACTTTTAATAATCTTTGGGATATTTCCCTATAGCTTTCCATATCAATTTTTAACTGAGTTGGCTTTTTTACATCTCTAATTTCCTATGAGTTCTTCATGCAATAATTATGCCGATTTTCCGTAAAGTATGAAATCCCATTTCATGGTGTTTTCAATAGCTTATAGGTAAAACCCCTTATGAAAAAAAAGTAATAATTTGAGAAAATTTTGTGCTATTTGTGGAAGTTTTTGTGTGTTTGTGGAAAATTAAACCTCAATTTTGATTGTAGATAAAAAACCATTTATATAATTTGATTCATATCTTTTAAATTTCTGCAAACTAAAAGTTGCCATTACTTGCATTAGTTAAAACCATATTTCAATAAGATTTCAGTAATATATATTTTTGGTGTTATAAAGATTTTACAATTGGTTTACAAAGATAGTCTGGTGTGATTTTTTAATCCTGAAAGCCCCAGACAATAGCCAGAAGTCCACGCCTAAAACTCATCAAGATTTGATTTGGTATCATTGACACTTCGGGTGCTTTGTAGTAGTTAACCATAGGACAACTATTGTTGAGTCTGGTTAAGGTCTTTCTGGCTAATATTTTGAAGCCTGACGGAAAAATAAAAAAGCAGAGCCACTAAATCGACCCTGCTTTTTAAAATGTTTATATAACTTTTATTCTGTTATTTTTTTCTTCTGTTAACTCCTGCAAGCCCTAACAGGCCAAGTCCAAAAAGTAACATGGTGGCGGGTTCCGGCACTGGCGAATCAACCACTGCCCAACGTCGGCCCGGAAAAGAAGATAACACATTCTTCACATTGCCGGTTACTCCTACAACAACATTTTGAGCATTTAGCTCAGCAAAATCGTAGTGTACGTACCATTCGTTGTCGGTACTGTCTTGTTCTACTTTGTATGCGAACATTATTGTGGAACTACCCGGATACGCCACGTTTAGAACGATTTTCCCGTAAGCTATTGCCCAATCCCAAGCATCGGTTTGTGCCCCCCACCAAGGGGTAGCTGATAGGTGTGGTAACATTTCGTCATATGTGTCAGTTAATGGTATAATATCAACCGTTTTGCTGTCCCAATTGACCATCGTTGCTTGCCCC
>JAAEKY010000418.1 GCA_024227235.1 Desulfobacteraceae bacterium
GTATTTATTATTTCTATTTTTTCAGAATTTGTAAGGTTGTGAATATTATTCCCGGCCATTTTTAGAGAAATATTGGCTAACGTTTTTATCAAATACGGAGAAGAGCAAACAATAAAAAATATTGTAATCATAATCTTTATTCTTTTCTTTTTCATATTGATCTCATTTAAATTCTAACAGTGTTAATAAGTGGAAACTTTCCATGATATTGACTGATATATATGCCGTATTTTTTCCACTTATTACGATATTGAGTCAAAAATATGAAAAAACCTGCCACTTAGAAGTTAATTGTTATTATTTTCCTCTTATTATGCTTCTACTATATTAAATATGGAAAATATACTAAAATCTCGTCCCAATCCAAAGTACAAGCTATTGGATCAGGTCCGGGAGGTTCTGCGATACCATCATTACGCGTATCATTTTTGGTCACCTAATTCGATTTAATACCTCGTGCAAACTTTAAAGGATTTCTGTTTTTATCAGTCTGCTGGACCAACATTTTATCCGGCAATTTCAATTCTGTTATTTTTGCACCATTCTTGCAGGACTTCTTTTGTTTTATTATTTTCAAACTTATACCATTTTTCCAGTAGGCCAATTTCTTCTAAAAAAGATTTGTAGTTTGAATATGCCCCTCGTCTTGAAAAAAAACCCCTTATCTTATCATTCTGATCAGGAATCTCAATGTCTACAAATTGCCAGACCAGATGCTGTCCTAAATCCAAATCATTCTTATGAGGTATTTCAATATAATCATCGGTTACATCTATATCTTCAGGTAGTTCATCCGAGTCGTACATTTCAGATTGATAATAAATTTTGCCAGTCGATTTTGAAATGTAAGCGGTATTCATAAAACGCTGAGCAGAACTAACATAATCAAAGGCCAATTCAATATTCTGAAATTTTGTTTCCATTGCTTTTTCCCAAGGCACGTATTTTACTTTGTTTTATAAATTTGAAGCGAGGCCTAAATTTCAAGTTTTTTTTGAGGAGGCATTTAAGATTCGATATAGCTCCGCTCTGTCGCTTACAATTAATATTGGCAAACTCGCTTCTTATCTATATAGAATAATTGTAACATATGCAATAAGTGTAAACCCTTATTTTTAAAAAATATTGTCTCTAAATTTTATCTGAGAATGAACTCAAGACATAACGTGTATCATTGGAAATACAAACCATCTTAAGTTATTGTATTATAATTGGATAAACTTAAGATTTGATGTGCAGAAAAAAAACAAAAGGAATGAACTACCCCGTCATAGGCAGCGGGGTATCAATACAGGGTATTATCAATTTAACGTCGCAAGCGACGGGGTATTAAACCCGAGCTTCGTAATAAAGCACGATTCCCGCAAATGATTACTCTTCAAATGAAAAATGGCTGAGATATTCATTGAGTTGTGTTTTGATTTCAGGTTCAAGTTCCGGGCAGTTATCTCCTGAAAAAGCACCTTCAGCAACTCTGGTAGCAAAGACCATGCATGTTGGGGTCTTACATTTTTTACAATTTGTTTTTGGTAGATATTTCAATATATCAATTATATTGGGTTTGGGGGAACCTGTGTATGATGGTTCTATTGAATCTTTGTTCTCCCATGTATTATTAATTTCATCCACAAGCCATCTAATAACTTTGTTTGCTTCGTCTATATCCTTTAAGGCATTAATGGCAATTTCATTTCCCTGAACTGTAATGAGGCGCCCATTATTTTTAAATGTTACGGCCTGGGGATCCCTGTAATAGGCAAATCCACCCAATGCCGTATTAAGGTAGGGCAACACTTTTTCAATATTATCGCTTAGATAAGCTTTCAAATGTACAGACTGAAATTCAGGGTTGCATTCAGCTCTGAATATTTCTTTTTTATAATTTGTTAACAGCATAAATAGTGTTCCAATTTTCTTTAAATAGTGTCCTTTTTCGGGATACACACAAGCACATCCCGCTCATCTTTTTCAAATGAGCACTCTCTTTCAAGTATTTCTTTGAGCATCTTCCGGGCTCGATGAAGCCTTGTTTTTGCATTTTCACAGCTTATATCAAGAATTTGGGAAATTTCATTGTGGGAAAACTCCTCAAGGTCAAACAATAAAAGGACAGATCGAAGTTTATCAGGAAGCATCTCGATTTTATCCCGAACACATGACCCCATCTGATGGCGCTCCATGTTTTTCCCAATTTCTATGTGGGTCATCTGGGAAGTAACCTGTTCAGTTTTTTTAAAAAGTACGGTCTGATTATTTCTTAGATAATCCATACATAAATTATAAGCAATTTTATAAATCCAGGATGATAGCCTGCTTTTGTCTTTAACTTTGGAAAGATTTTTATCAACTTTGATAAAAGTTTCCTGGACAAGATCATCAGCGGTCCATTCATCCCGGATAAGGGCAACTATGAACTTCCTGATTTTTTCATAATATTTATCATGGAGTTTAATAACTTCCATATTATTACTTACTTATATTTGCCTAAAAGGTTAACCGCATTTACACGGATGTGATTCATCATTCATTTTAACACAAACCTCATTTCCGTCAATCACATCAGAAATAGCTTTTTCAAGAGCGATATCTGATCCATTCCTTACCTTTTTTGCAATTGCAATAGTTTCTTTAATATCATCATCTGCGATTTCTTCTTCTTTTGCCAGCATATAGTAATGGTCAAAACAGGGAATGCAACCCGCTGCATAGGATGAACCGAGTGAAATCATAACTTTAATTTTTGTATCCATAAAAACCTCCTTTTTAACTATAAGACGAAAGTTTTGCTAAAAAGGTTACAAATTTCTTCTTTCACCCATCCAGGAGTTAAGGGTTCAGTCAAAAATAAATTGGCATTTTATGTGAGTCCTAAGACCTTTGCACCATTGGCTTGGTCCGGCGAGAGTATATATACAATAACGGCTGTAACTTAAGGCCTTTGAATAATGTTCAATTTTGTTTTAATGCAAAAAAGAACAAAATTATATCCAAAGAAATATATTAAATATTGTTTACCCTACCGGCAATGAGAAGTAAGTATCATCACGCTCCAATACAAAAAAATAAGGTTTCCCTCCTCCTTTTTGATCCATAACGCCCAAAACACGGTTATCATCTAACTTACGAAAACAATCATTAATAGGTAATTGGTCATAACACATTGCAGCGCTTACTTTACCCCTGTGTTCAAGCATTCGTAATCTGGCTTTTCCCTTTTTGGTTTGAATCAACACTCTGACAAGCTTAAGCAGTGGTTTGTACAATTTTAACTTGGGCAGATTGAATTTTATAAGCCCAAGCGGCATTGTAATTGGATTAACAGAGAAAAGTTCAGACCTGTTACGATAAAAAATCAAAGGATGAACGTTGTTGATATTAATAAAATATTTTCCATACCAGCCAACTAAATCTAAGATTCCTTCCATAGGGTGGCCGGTCAGTACTTCACTGCCTTTCCAACGGCCCAACATAAAGTCACAATCGACTGCTTCACGCTCATCAAATATTGATAATGCTTCTTCTGTAGTTAGGGGTTTATTTAAAATATTTCTATTGTTAATCACGATCCAACCATATAATTATGTGTTTTAATCAAGTTTATCCATTCTTTAAAATTATTTTCCCATACTTATCCCAGAGTATTCGCCATTCATTTCAAAATAGAGGATTACTTTTGGCGTTGAACTTCCTATACTTGTGAACTCAAGGGCATATTCCGAAAAGCCCTTGATATTTCGGATAAACACCGAAACATTGGAAAATTTTTTTGGCCAATCCGCATTTAGCTTTTTGGCTGCAATCATTGTTTCTATTTTTTCTATCCCCAATTGAACCACTGATAAAGGAGTAACCGATGGCTGGCTAAATACTACCGGTACCGGGAACATCAGGCATAGTTGCGCAGCGGCAAAGAACAAAATGATCGTCATCACCTTAAGTTGTTTTTTCTTCATAACGAGCCTCCTATGGTAAATTCCCTTTTTAAAAGCTATCGCTGATTTTTCTTGTGCTTCATTACAGTTTTACATAATTTCCCGAACTGTTTATCTTTTTGTTTTTTCTCTAAATATGACATTTCATAATACGCTGATTCTTTTTTCATTTTTATATAATTTTGATATCTTTTTTCTGGAACTTGTCCATTTTCTACTGCCTCAATAACTGCACATCCCTTTTCATTAACATGGTTACAATCGTTGAATTGACAGTGGTTTGATAACTCTATAATTTCTGAAAATGTTTCATCAATTCCAGTTTCTACGGAGAAATTACCGAGTTCTCTCATGCCCGGCGTGTCTATCACCATTGCTTTGCAATCTAATATTATCAATTGCCGAGATGTTGTGGCATGCCTCCCCTTGCTATCCTTTTCACGAACGGTCTTTGTCGTAAATACAGACTCTCCGATAAGATTGTTTAATAAGGTTGTTTTGCCCACACCGGAAGACCCCAGCAAACAATATGTCTGCCGAGGATTTAAAAGCGCCTTTATGTTTTTCAAACCAGATTCATTTTCGTTACTAAATGGCTGCACCTCCAAAAATGGCATTATCCTATGGATTTCTGCGACCCTGTCTGCAATATCTTTTGGTGCGATAAGATCGCTTTTGCTCAGTAATACAACGGGCTCGATATTGCTTTCTTTAACCATAACTAAATACCGTTCAAGCCTTCTGAGATTAAAATTTGCACCCATGGACTGGACAATCAATGCAACATCAATATTGGCAGCAATCAATTGAAAAGCAATTTTCTTTCCTGGCGTTTTCCTTTTGAGCAGTGATTTCCTTGGTAATATATTGTGAATGATTGAAAAGGTATTTTCATCGAAAAAAGTGGCCAAAACCCAATCTCCTACGGCAGGATAGTCAACCGGAGAATTTGCACTAAAAACCATTTTTCCAACCAGCTCAGCAAACACATCGTTCTCGCCTTTATTTATAATATAGCTGTCTTTATGAACCGCCATCACCCTGGCAATATCGAATGTATTCAAATCCACTGGATCGATATTTTCCTGGAACCATTTTTCAAAACCAAGTGTTGCTATTCTATTTAAAATCGCAGCCATGTATTATTTGTGCCTTCCCAAGCCAGGCCTTCTTTTCAATATTTCCTGATAGCCTTTCTCTGTTTCAGAAAACTGACCTTCTATGTGGGCTGAATAATATTTATTAACAATTTGTTCAAAATCTCTTTTTGTACCCTTTTCCATATGCGACTTCTCTTTTGATCTATGCACAGTCATATGTTTATTTATCACTTTTTTGCTCCATGCGGGTGGATAATTTTTCCGTTAATGACTATTTTAAAAAAGGGGATTTGTTTAATCCTCAAGTAGTCCTTGCCACTCTTCCTGTTTCTTGAGCGCTTCCCGTATCTTTAAATTTTCCTTGTGTTGGTTGGCCAGTATTTCCGATTTAATGGTCTCCTCAACTGCTTCATCAACATTATTTTCTGATAATTTCATAAATCCTTCCTTTATGTTAACGAGTCTTTATAAAAAAGTTTTGACTCAATTTTCTGTAAAAAAATTTTTCAAAATTCAGGTAAAAATGACCGCTTAGATTAAATACCGGCATACTTGTTATCGGAAAAAAAATAATTTAATCCATTTTCCGGACCGAAAGGCTGATGAGCAAAGCAGATACGGCCTATTACAGTAAAGCTTCCATATTTTTATTATTAAAACATATTTGCGGATAATGGGCAACTATCCTGGCACAAAGGGATTCAAATTTACTTCAAAGTAATTAATCTTCTTTTTTCCGATGGGTCTTATATGCAATCATAAGATTGATATCACCATAGGAAAAGTTGTTTCCCAATTCTATTTTCATGGCTTTTACAGCGCTCCAGGTCTTGGGTGATTTTTGAGACCTGGCAAACACTTTTTCCATGGCACTTTGTTTTTCAGAAGAGAGCAGTTTATTGATATCCAATTCACCATTTTCCACAAAAATACACAAATGCCCAATGATTGTGTTTTCAACCAGCGAACGTTCTTTGGCAATCTGAGCCGTTGACAGTCCTTTATTAAACAGATCAAAACTGACCTGCTTTGTATCCACGGCTTTTGGCCTTTTAGTAGAGGCGGGCTTTTTTTTGGGAGGAATCTCTTTAAGCATGGGTAGTATCACTGTTTTTATGCCCTGTTTTTTACGATACGCTTTCACCATTTCCAGAAGGTCCTCACTATATTTTTCCATGGTTTTAGGACCCATTCCCTTGATTTGTTCCAGATCGGTCTCATTGTCAGGAAGACAAACCGCAACCTGAATCAATACACTTTGGTGAAGAATTTTAAAATGGGCCAATCCCTGTTCTTTGGCTTTTTGGGCCCGCCAATCCTTAAGCGCCTGGTACAATTCAGGGTGATCGATATCCGACTGGGAATACGTCGGTGTTTGAGACTTTTTTACTTTTCCGGTCTTTTTGGAAGGAATCGCATCAATCTCGGCATTGGATATGGCGTGTTGATATTTGAAGGGTGAAAATCCTTCCTTACAACTTTGGATACCCGCCCGTTTTACACTTATTTCCTGCTTGAGATTATTTAGGGTGTTATTAATCTTTTTGCCCAATTCCTTATTGTCTGTTTCCACAACCATTTTTTGGATTAGGTCATCAAAAGCCATGGAAAATTTATCCTGGAACCAGGCCGATGCCTTGCAGACCCGTTCAAGGATATGAGGGTCAGATTCGGGCAGGCTTTGTTTTCCAAAAAAGCCGTGCAATTGCTGTTTGAATTTTTCACTGACTGTAAAAATATCTTTTCTGGCCATTTCTTCTATCTGGTGGATATCCGACACACCAGAGACCTGTACCACTCGGCTATTACCCAATATAAGTCGTAAAAGATAGTTAAACCGATTGTGCAGCAATTGAAAACTAAAACAATCCAAGAGCAACTCCTGTTGAAACTTTATCCTGGCTGTTTCAAATAATTGCTCGCATGGCGGATTTTTCCTGGCATTTTCAACAAAATTAAGGATCGCATCATCAATATCAATGCCATGGGATGGGACAGGAGAACTGAACACCATCCCCTCAAATGTTTTGCACCGGCTCAAGGCAACATAAACCTGACCATGGGTAAATGCCGCCCCGGCATCAATAACAGCTTTTTCAAAGGTCAGGCCCTGGCTTTTGTGGATGGTGATGGCCCAGGCCAGTTTCAACGGAAATTGTTTAAACTTACCGATGATCTCCTCCTGGATTTCTTTGCTCACCGGATCCATGGTATATTTGATATTGTCCCAGTCCACAGACTTCACTAAAATTTCATCTGACTCACCTGGGCAGACAACGCTGATGGCATCAGAAGAAACCCTTTTTATTCTACCGATTTTCCCGTTATAATATTGCTTTTCAGGTGTTGGATCATTGCGGAGGAACATCACCTGGGCCCCTTCTTTTAGAGCAAGCTTAGCAGGTGTTGGAAACGTATGTTCAGGAAAATCCCCAGTCACTTTGGCATTGTAGTTAACCTCTTTTTTTGGCAGCGCTTTAAGCCGCTTTTGGTTAATCGTCTGGGCACTTTTGTTGTGAGTGGTCAGTGTAATATACCCCTGATCCTCTTCGGGCATATAATTTTGGATATATCGCTGGTTAAGCTGGGCAATACTGGATTCATCCAGCTGATTATCACGTATCCGGTTCAACAGTTTAATAAACTGTGGATCTGACTGTCTATAGATATGCTTGAGCTCAAGGGTTAACAATTGGGTCCGGGCAAGTGCTTGACTGCTGAAAAAATATACCGATTCATAGTATTGCTGTAGCAACTGCCATTCATCTTGTTTTGCCACCGGAGGAAGCTGATGCAGATCCCCGATCATGAGTAATTGCACACCACCAAAGGGTTGTTCATTACGACGATGACTTCTCAATACTGCATCCACAGCATCCAAAAGATCAGCTCGCACCATACTGATTTCATCAATGATCAGTAGATCAAGGCTTTTAATAATCTGTTTTTTTTCTTTACTGAACCTGAACTGGCGCTGCCTGTTCTTTTCATACGCTTCGCTACCCGGAATAAAGGGGCCAAAGGGCAACTGGAAAAAAGAATGAAGCGTGACTCCTCCGGCATTGATGGCTGCCACCCCGGTGGGAGCTGTGACAATCGTCCGTTTAGTTGTGTCTTTTTTCAGGCTGTGAAGAAAGGTTGTTTTACCAGTACCTGCCTTACCCGTTAAGAAAAGGTGACTCCCCGTACTTCGGACAAAGTTTTCAGCCAATTTTAATTCATAATTATCAAAGATTTCATCTAACATGCATTTACTCTCCAAAATCATCTACAATGGCTGACGGATATGCATCAATCGAGGCCATAGCTTGAACTTCGACCACCAGGAAATCTTACAAGAGCACCCTTTATCACGGCATTGTGTCTCCTTTGAAATATTTAGTCAAGGGCGGTTGCCCGGATGAAGCACCTGGGGCCTGCCCTTCTGCGGTCGTTTCCATAGTAACACTAAGTATTTGCAAATGGTCAAATGTGTCGTATGTTGTTTTGATCGTGTTACGTCGGCGTGGAAAAGTCCATGTTGTCTTAAGAAGAGATTTATCCTGACACAATGTACCGTTGAATCGTTCAGGCCGGCCATACTGTATGTCAGGGCTTATCAGTTTGGCCTGCTTTGGATTTATTGTCCACTTCATTCCAACTCCGGCATTTCCCCCCTGGGCGGACAACTTAATGCTGGATTTGCTTTGAATTGTAGCAGACACCTGATTATTGCTCAATTTCGGGACATAGGGATAATTTATACCATCCTTGCACTTTCCTTTTATCGGTAAGACACTCCATGCAAGCGGGGGTTGGCTAGTGGGGGTTATGCGCCCCAGCCGTCTTGTGCCGGATACTTTTTTAATCTTGTTGTCTTCAACGATGACTTCCATCTCAGTTATAACCTGTATCGTTATTCCGGTACGATAGGTGTAACCTGAAAACACCCCGTGACTCTTAACCAGCAGCATTCGGTCATCAACCAGAATACGATAATGCTCACGAGGACCGCCTCGCAAAGTATAGATAACATGGCCGACGCATTTCATTTGAGCATTGTTTTCTGGCGGCATAGAATATGTAGCACCATCATAAATGGGCATCTCAAAGGTTTTCACGGGCTGGAAAAAAGGTTTTCCTCCTGGCAAATACACCTGTGGTGTGAAACTAAGAAGCCCGGGGATAACCTCTCCTTTAAACGTCATTGTTCCTGATGTTGAATATTGATAAGCATTTCCAAAGGTTTGCCCGGTTACACTATATTTGTATTTACCGCCCTTTCCTTCAACTTTGCCGCTAACCTCGGGCATTTCAAAACTGACCGACCCAATATGAGTATCTGTGTGCTGTGCATTTGCTTTTATGGCAGTACAGGTATATTTCCCATCGATTTCCAGTGTCCATCTCCCGGAGTCTGGAGACCTTGCGCCCTTACCCTTATTTGTATCAGCCAAGGTTATGGTAGCAGGTATTAAGGCCATATAAATAGCCACTGCCAATATAAGCAGCAGTGACAAATGATATTTTTTATAAGACAATTTTATAGAACAAACTACCCAATCAAATATGTGATATATCGTTTTCATAGACTCTCCCTCTATGCTTTTCTTAATAGTTAGTGCAACCCAACCGTTGAACGTCAACGGTGAAACCTGGTGCATATTCCATGTTAAATTATTTTAAAATTCTAATTTTTTTATGTTCTATATTTATTTCAACGGATTAGCGTGGACCGGCCCCATAGACGCTATATCCTGGCCACTGCCCGGATTGGAGACCCGCCTGCCTGTTGAAAGTGCAGGGGAAAACAGCTGAATTCAAAAGCCTCCTCATGCAACCGAACCAGGTTTGCCAGGTTTTCAACAATCACTATATCTGATCCAAGCAGGATCTTATGGATGGGATAAGTAAGGTCAATGAGTGTGGTTATCATAATTTTCAAGCACCTTTATAAATATCTTTTACATATTTTTTAAACCAAACGGGCCTGTTAAAAAGAACATAAATCAAAATTCCAGCAGTAATAGGGAATGGGATGATCAAATCAAAAATGACCAATAAAATCAAATAGATTAATATTTTAGTTTTTGTTTTCATATTTCACTTAAGTCTAAAAAAATCAAGCTGAAGGATCAAATATCTTGACTTCTATTTCCAATCCATCACCGAACTGCATTCTGGCCATTTCAGTATGACAGCGAACCTGAATCCCGGTCCGGAAATCAACAGACATTCAAAAATAAAGTGTTCCCAGAATTCTTCTTTCTTAGGTTGCAAGCCACAAAATAATACCAAAATTATTATAAATTACAATTATGTGCTAAATTATCTGTACAAAAATACAATTATGTAATTTTAATTGATACGCATTTCCACTCTCCATCCCGTTTTTTTTGAATTATGTTTAAATTTTAATATGTTATAGACATAATTCATGCTTGGCATGGAAAATGCTACTCTTGATTACAAATTA